>NZ_JBRIMB010000006.1:0-154930 GCF_052977265.1 Shewanella sp. 0m-8
GGCATTTTGATAAAACTTGCTTTGCATTCATGGCATTTACTCGTGGTAATTTTTGTTTGGCGATAAATTTGATCACCGAATGCCATGAATGTTCCTTATTATTTTGCCTATCTCATTATTTCTGTTTATCTTTTTGTGGGGATTCGTCAGACTCTGACCCATTTATTTCAATAAGTGACCTAAACCACACCATATTACGATGTGATTTTTGACTTATTTAATGAAAGTCAAAATATAAAAGCAGATATATATACTGTGAAACAGTGCATTTCCAACGTTTGTATGCACTTTACATCTTATCCAGCACTCTACGGTTTAAAACCCTAACCAAACCTCATATATTGTAAAAAACCCAATCAAGGAGGACTGTAGATGTGTAGATTTTTAGCCTTAATTATATGTCTGTTGATATCGCATAATATTTTTGCAAAGCAGCATATTCAAAGTTTAAATGCCAAAGCTAAACATAAAACAGAAGTCATGATCTTAGGGAGTGGACACCTCAATACAATTAAGGGTGAGCTAAACAGGGAAGATTTTGTCCCCGTCATCCAAATGCTAGAAACATTTAACCCTACCGCTGTCGCTATCGAATCACTAAGGGCTCAAGACATAATTACTATGCTCAATGGCCCAGAAGAGTATCAAGAAGTTTTATCACAATTTGTCGGTGATACACTTTTGTCATTAGCAGGAAAAGAGCAGAAAGCTTTAGGGATTTCAGCTAATGATGCGATTAACAAAATGAATAAATTGCTGGCTAAAAACCAGTTTAACCAGCAGAAAAGAATAGAGCTTATCAAGCTAGCTATAGCAGGCTACAACCGTGATACAGCAACCCTGAACTGGAATCTTTTAGATGCTAACATCCCTAATGATAGCCTTTCGAAAGAACTGAAAACATTTCTCAATAAGCAAACAAATCGTAACAACGAAATAAATGTCATTGCAGTCGAATTAGCTGAAAGACTTAACCTAAATCGTTTATATCCTATTGATGATCATTTAGACAAAGACATTTACGGTAAAGTCGTTAACGAGTTAATGCCGTCTTACCAAAAATCAACTTTTTGGGCAGAATTCCGCTCAAGCGAATATATAACCAAACCCGAGAAGTTAAAGTCTCAAGCACTGGAAACAGGAAATTGGCTGCCTCTGTTTTACTGGTTCAATAGCGAAGAGTATCAATCTGACGTAATCAATAAAGAATGGTTAGGCTTTGTAGATAAAGATTTGGAGCCTAAATCTGCACTGGCGAGGGTCGCCCTATGGGAGATACGAAACCTCAATATGGCTTCAAATATAATGCGGGTAGTCGCTGATCACGTTGGCGGTAAAGTTGTTATTATAATAGGAGCCAATCACAAGGTTTTCTTAGAGCAATACTTATCAAGTATGGTTGGCGTCAATATTGTGCAATTTGAGGATTATGCACCGATGAATCAATAGTTCAGGTAAATTAGACTATTGAGTTAGGCTACGTCCAACAACAAAAGTAGTTACTGACTCAGAGGCTCAACCTCCAATTCACTACTTTTGTCAGGCGCAGCCCGATGCATTACCAGTGAAAATCAAAGCGGCTTCTGTCGGCCAGCATTTAGGTTGATATCTTTGGTAAAGCTATTTTTTAACAGCTGTGACTGTAACTTCAATTAGAACATTTCCTTCCAATGCTACGCCTAGACATGCTCGTTGTGGCCAGTGCTCTGGATCCTCTCCTAGCCAATCACACCAAACCTTATCCATTCTGGGTTTATCAGCCATGCAGGCAATAAAAACTTGAGCACTCATAATGTGGTATTTATTAGAACCGAGCTCTTTCAAGTTATCATCTATCGTTTGAAGAGCTAACTTAGTTTGACCGCTTATCTCAAGCGATGTATCTGATGCGGTAGCAACTGTCCAAACTAAATCTTTATATGATGACGACTTATTCCTACCTTGATATATGCCACGCTTTCTTTCTATCATTTTCATCCCTAAGTTTAATCAGTATCCCTAGTAACTCGTTATTACTAAAACGTCGTATCTGCTACAGCATACATTTTCCATTTGCCTGATTTTTTCGTAAAAGCATAGAAGCCATGTACATGCTCTATTTTCGTTCCATCTTTGCGGCAACGTATTGCAGATGCAACAGCATGAGCATCCCCTTCATTAACAGCAGTCACTTCAAAACACCAATCTATGGAATGATCCCATTGCTTTTCGAACTTTAGTTCCTTGGGATTGATAGGATAAGAATCGCACATTTTTACTGCTCCACCTTTTATATACGCGAGAGGGTATTGCACTATTTTATCAATTAGCAATAAATCATTACTCTTAAAGCCTTCAACGTAATACTTCATATAAGCATCTGTTACTTCTGCCTTTAACTCATTAAATCTCATGCCTTTGCGCCTCACTACCAGCAATATTCACCTACAACGCTCTTCACACTACCCACTGCTGCATACTAATCAATTGAGGAAACTTCACGCACATCATTTTCAGCACTTTTGACTGACAGGCAACTGACTCAGCCTCTCGCCATTAAATTAGAATGTTTTCTAGATTCAGCTTCACAATTAAATGCCGAATGAAACTTAGAGACTCACAAAAAACACCCAATCCCCATCGGAGTTGCCGAAATACGTAGATGAAAATGCCGTGGAAGCATCATGGATGATGGTTCAGGCTCGGCGGGACATGGATGTCCCATCTGAGCCGTTAGGCAATTTTTATTGGAGCATGAGGATCAACAACTTCGTCGGGGCGTCATGGTGGATGCAAGGAGGATAAGGACGAGCAGTCCTCCTTGCTAGGGGGTGGGATGGAATCCCACGACGTTGGTCAGGCGCCGCCTGATGCATTGCCAATGTGGAGCGAAGCACCACGACCTTTATCACGCCTTTGGCATCAATCACTCTCAACTGAAATTGAGAAAACAAAAAAGCCTCCATCTATAAGATGAAGGCTTTTGTTTTCTAGTCTGAGGCTGAAACTTAACTCAAATCCCAACCCCGACTAACAATCTAAGATTAGTTTTTCTTAGACTAATTCTTTTTAGACTAATTCTTTTTAGAATAAGCCGCTGCATTCTCACCAGCCATTCTACCGAAGGTGACGATATCAGAGATAGCGTTACCACCTAGACGGTTAGCACCGTGAACACCACCAGTTACTTCACCTGCGCCATATAGACCTGGGATAACTTGCTGCTTCGCGTTCATAATTTCAGCTTTAGAGTCAATCTTCACGCCGCCCATAGTGTGGTGAACACCAGGAGTCACTTCGATTGCGTAGTAGTTACCTTCGTTAAGAGCACGAGGTAGGTTAGGACGTTCAAAGTCTGCATCCTTACCGCTCTTAACAAGTGTGTTGTAGCGTGCAACAGCTTCAGTTAGGTTCTTACCGTCAATACCTGTCTGCTCACCTAGTTTAACTAGCGAGTCAGCACTTGGTACAACACCTAGACCGATGTACTTATCAATCTTACTTAGCGACTTACGTACTGAGTCATCAAAGATTAGGAAGGCTGATTTGCCTGTTTGGTTCAAAATCGCTGCAGAAGCCTTATCACGTGTGGTGATTTCGTTGACGAAGCGCTTACCTTCACGGTTAACCAAGATTGCGCCGTTACCACGAACCGCTTCAGTAACCATCACACCACCTTTAACAGATAATGTTGGGTGAGCCTGAATGTACTGTAGATCTGTCATCGCCGCGCCAGCATTACCTGCTACGTCGATACCGTCACCTGTGGCACCAGGTTGGTTAGTTGAGATGAAGCCTTTTAACTTAGGATCAAGTTTTGATACACGCTCGTTGTTCTTAGCAAAACCACCTGTTGCTAGGATAACTGCGTCAGCTTTAATCCAGTAGTAACCTTTGTACATGCCTTTAACGAGTAGGCCTTTAACATTGCCTTTATCGTCTTTAAGAATTTCGATACCACGGGTGTTCATACGCATATCAACGTCACGCTTAACCGCGTTATCGTAAAGTACTTGGATTACGTGAGCACCCACACCTGCACCACCTGTTGGACGGTGTGAACGGTTGGCTGATGCGCCGCCCATACGACCTACGTCGTTAAGATCTGCGCCCATTGCGGTTAACCAATCAACAGAACCTTTAGAGTGTGAAGTGAGTACTTCAACTAGCTCTGGCTCGTTTAGGTCACGACCACCTTTCATAGTGTCTTTGTACATAGACTCAACACTATCTTTAATGCCTTTTGCTTTTTGCTGATCAGTCCAAGCGGCGTTCATGCCACCTGCTGCAAGCTTAGCGTTACCGCCAATAACAGGTTCTTTTTCAATTAGAATCACTTTAGCGCCGTGATCAACTGCAGATACCGCTGCAGAGAAACCTGCGCCACCTGAACCGACAACAACGACATCAACGGTGTCACGTGGTGCTGCAGCAAGGGCTGCTTGACGATCTTCAGTGTCTTTTAATAACTCATCGATGCTTGGCTCATGACGTTCCCACTTCTTAGTGTAAGGCATGTCAAAGTCGAAGCTATGGCAAGAGTCACAGTAGACCATCGATTTTTCGTGAGCGCTGTGACAAGAAGTACAAGCCACTTCGCCAGGGAAATGAGAGTCATGGGCATTGTAGTGCTCATGTTTAGTTTCTTCAGCAACTTCAGCGAGTGTACCGTGGCAAGCTACACACTGTTCATTCTCGTAAGTTAAGCTGTCGTTTGAAAGCTCACCATCTGGCATGTGGCAGCTATCACACTCTTGGTTTTCACCGTGGAATTCTGCCAAGTTGTCTGCCGCAATGGCGTTAGACATAAAGCCTGCTGAGCCGAGAAGTGTTGCAATACACACTGCTTTTTTAAAGTTTTTCATCTCATTTCCTCGCCTTTTTATTGCTGTTCTTAGCAGCGCAAAAAGCTATCACGTTATATACGACAGTCATAAACGCTGTCTTAAATACTCAATTCGAGGTAATTGTCTGCCTATTGCGTTAAGGCATCAACTGCATGTACCAAGTAGCTAGAGAAACTGAACACTCGATCACAGCTTGTAAAAGCGGCCATGCAAACATGCATAACCTGATAGGCAGTTATGCAAAAATGCATAAGACTAGGTTAACAAGATCACAAACCGGCCAAACTCAAAAGCTAAAGATGCTTACAATGATAAAAACCTGATAAACCAAGGGTTCGGTAGCACTTAAAGCCAGTACGTATTGCTTTAAAAGCGAGAAACCCCGCACAGTTATGCTGCATAAGCTCATGCTAAGATTCAAATATGAAAACATTTGTTAACTTAGTTTGCAGTCTTTGCACTCTCTACATATTAGCACTCTCGCAGCCGTTGCATGCTGAAGAGCCACACCTTAAGCAAAACATCGTCTTTGGGGTTCATTCAAAAACTGCGCCGCTAGAGTGGCGTAACAACGGTGTCGACCAAGGCTTTAATCTTGAGTTAATGGACCGCATCGGCCAGCTCACAGGTAAACGCATTGTCACCCGCCGCAAAAGCTTTCAACAACTGCTCAATGATGTACATAATCCAGATTCATTAATTGATGTGATTGCGGTTGTGAGCCCGATTAGCATCGACAGAGAGTTGAGCCAGTCAGACCCTATTTACGCTACCCATGCCAAAGCGTATACCCTGCAAGGTAAGTCATTTATTAATGGCTGGGCTGATCTAGTAGGTAAACGTGTCGCCATTAAAAAAGGTGCGTTTGTCGATGTGTATATTTCAGGAAAAAAGCAGGACTTTACCCGCGTCGATGTCGACCTGTATGAAACCGGCTTTCAAAAGCTGATAAAAGGTGAAGTCGATGTGGTCATCGCTGAGAACTTCGTGGCTAGACGTTTAATGCCACTGTATCCATCAGTCCGTAGCTCAAGTGATCCGCTTATTTATGGCGCCTTCAACTTTGTGAGTAACCATAAGAATGATGCGCTGATGGCTCAGATAAATGATGCCCTCAGACAATTAAAGCTATCGGGTGAGTACGACCGCTTAGTCAATAAGTGGTTTGGTACTGGCCGCGAGAAAGTTGATCTGAACTCCGCTCAAAAAAGAATGTTATCGTTAGCCATCTTTGTCAGCTTGCTCTCTGCCGTCGGTATGCTACTCACCGGCTTTATCAGTCTTAGCCTACGTAAGCGTTCTAAGGCGCTTAAAAAAGAGCTAGCCCAGCGCAAAAAAGCCGAGTTAGCCATATCTAGCCTATCGAAACAGTTCCAGTCAGTGCTCGACGGCATTCCCCATGGTGTGACTCTGTTTAACCAAGACGGCGAATGCTTATGGAGTAATGACAATAATAACGACCTACTGACAAACCCTGAGTTTCACTACATTGATGGCGAAACCTTTAACTTGAGCCATGCGCTATCTGGCGCACTAGCTGAGCAAAAATCGCAAACCGCAGATATGCAGATCAACAACCAGTATTGGCAGTTGCAGTTACACCCTATCAGCAAACTACAGGTGGTAATTCTGCTAGAGGAAGCCACTGAGCAGCATAGGCTACGCCAAGCTAATGATGAAGCCAGCCGCCTGGCATCCCTCGGTGAACTGTCGGCGGGTATTGCCCACGAAATTAATAATCCTACCGGGATTATCGTCCACGCTATCGCCTTTATTAATGACGCGCTAAAGGATCTTTCTGAGGCCAGCAACCATTATCAGAAGCAGAACCCGTTTTGGACAGTGGCAGGCTTGCCTCCAGACTCTGCAATGGGCGAACTTGAGTTAAGTGGCCAGTCTATTCACGAGGGAGCAGAGCGGATAAGTCGCATTGTTAACGATCTCAAACGTTATGCCTTACCGAGCCTAGCCAACGAATATCAGCCAATTAGCCTTAATGAAGTAGTAGCGGTATCGCTGCGCCTTACAGCCAACCAGACTAAGATATTTAATGTCACTACCGACCTGCTAACTCCCTCACCTGTTGTTATGGGTGATGCCCAGCAGCTACATCAAGTGCTGATTAATCTTATCCAGAATGCCTGTCATGCCATAAGGCAGGACGCAGAGTGCTATGAATGCGGCAATCACATCGATATCAAAACCTGTGTAGAGCAGAGCCATATCTGCCTTGTCATTAGCGATAAAGGAGTCGGTATGGATAGAGCAACATTACAAAGAATTACCGAGCCCTTCTTTACCACCCGCCGCTCAAGTGGTGGCACTGGACTGGGCTTATCGGTGTGCAGCCGCATCATCAAAGAACACAAGGCCGACATGCAGATCAGTTCACGTCTTGGCGAAGGGACTGAGATTAAAATTCGCTTTCCGTTGGAGTACTAATTTCTTCATCAATACACCTTGAATTGAAAGCCACTGGGCTCTAGAACAGATATTTAATAGGATTGGTATCAAATGAAACTTGCTAGAAATATTCTTCTTGTTGACGATGAAGCCTCTTGGCTTAGAACGCTTTCTATCACGCTTAACCGCTTAGTACCGGAAGCGAAAATTGATACCTGCGTCGATAGCCGCCAGGTGATGAGTCGATTGCAGACCGGTGACTACGCCCTTGTGCTGCTCGATCTGACCATGCCATTTCACTCCGGCGAAGACTTACTAGAGATGATCCGTAGCGAGTTTCCTAAAACACGAGTGTTGATAGTCACAGGTGTGAACGAAGTTGACACTGCCGTGCGCTGCATTAAAAACGGCGCGTATGACTACTTTATTAAAACCGATAACGTCGACGACCTTGCCCGCACAGTGCGCCGCGCATTAGAAGTGGTTGGCCTTGAGCGGAACTACTTAAGGATTAAAGAAAGCTTTTTAAGCCGTACCTTAAATCGTCCCGAGGTGTTTAATAATATTCTCACCTGCGAGCCAGCGCTGCTTGACCAATTCCGCTATCTTGAGGCGGTCGCCTTAAGCCCTGAACCGATTTTAATTCAGGGTGAAAGTGGCACAGGTAAAGATGAATTTGCCAAATCGTGCCATCAGCTTATTTGTGCTGATGCGCCGTTTATTAACGTCAACTTAGCCGGTATTAGCACCTCAGCCTTTGAGCTGCAGTTATTTGGCCAAATTCATACTCAGGACGATGGCCAGATCAGTGCTCAAGCGGGGGTATTGCACCAGGTGCAAACGGGCTTACTCTATTTAAATGAAATTGGTGACTTGCCAATTGAAGCTCAAGCTAAACTTGTGGATGTGATTGAGCATAAACAGTATTACCCAATCGGTAGCGACAGAGCCTATCCGGTAATGTGTAAAATCATTACCTCGACCCAGCATGATCTGCTTGCACTTAATCAAGCGGGGAAATTTAGAAGTGATCTTTTATATCGCCTACGATCACACACAATCAAACTGCCACCATTGAGACAGCGTAAGCTAGATCTATCTATGCTTATCAATCACTTTATTAGCTTAGCAGCGAAGGATATGGGGCTTTCAGAGCCGCAACAACCCAGCTCACTGGCGCAGCAGTTATCGGAATACGATTTTCCTGGCAACTTGCATGAGCTTAAAGGCATGGTGTTTGATGCGGTCAGTCGCAGTGACGGGATCTCTCTTAATATCACCCCGTTTATGGAAGCAATGAACCTCAGCAAACCGGCTAATACGTCTGATAGCGACCAGTTTATCTTCCCTAAGAATTTGCCGACATTAGCACAGATGAGCGATGCGTTAATTCACGAAGCCTTGAACCGCACCGCTAACAATCAAACTGCAGCGGCGCAAATGCTTGGCATCAGCCAAAGCGCGCTAAGCCGGCGCATCACTAAAGAAAAGTAAGCAGCTTCTATGCTGTAAACTGAACACAAAAATGCCAGCAAATTGCTGGCATTTTTTATCCTGAAATAGCGGTTCTAGTGCAGTTTAAGCTTGAGCTTGAGTCTGAGCTGCTGCGACCTTAGCCTCGCTGCTCTTTTCTGTTTCATCAACGATGGTCAAAACAGCAGTGTCACCCACCACGTTACAAGAGGTCAGTACCATATCGATTAAACGGTCAAGTGCTGCCACGATTGCGAATGCTTCGATAGGTAGACCCATCTGATGAATAAGCACCCCAATCATCACCATGCCGCCACCGGGTACGCCACCTGCGCCAACTGACAGTAAGAAAACACTGAACATCAATGCTGGTAGCTGCTCCATTGAAATTGGTGCGCCGAACGCATTAGCCACAAAGAAGATAGCAATCGTGATATAAATCGACACGCCGCCCATGTTCATGGTTGCGCCGAGAGGTACACCAAAGCCTGCCACTGCGCGGCTCACACCCAGCTTTTCGGTAAGCGTACGCATAGTCACTGGGATAGTGGCGTTTGAGCTCGCAGTCGACAGTGAAAACAAGATTTGCTCGCGGGTCTTAGCGCGAAACTCTTTTGCTGAAACTTGTGTGAACATGCCAACGGCAAATGGATACACTACGAAAATCCACAACAACAATAAGCCTAAGATCAACGCCAGATATTCAACCACACTGCCAAATATCGCCGCTTCTAGTGTTGCACCAAGCTTTAACATCAAGGCAAACACACCGATAGGGGCTAATTGCATCACGACGCTAATCAACTTCATCATGATCTTGTTAGCAACTTGAAAGCCATTTACCGCGCTTTGCGCCGCATCGCCTAAGGATTTAATCACGCCACCAAGTAGCAGCGCCATAAAGATAACCTGTAGCATGTTACCCGAGCTAAATGCCGCAACGGGGTTGCTCGGCACTATGCTCACCACTAAATCTACAAGGTTAGGTAGCTCAGTGGCGACAATATCGACACCGCCGCCACTGGACATATCGACGCCTTTACCAGGAGCAAGCAATAACGCCACCCCTAATGCCGCGACAATAGCCACTAGAGTATTGATGATGTAAAAACCGAATGTTTTACCGCCTAGGCGGCCGAAGCTGTTGAGATCCTTAAGCTCGCACACACCGCAAACGATACTGACGAACACTAACGGTACCACTAGCATCATGATCATATTAACGAACATGGTGCCTGCGCCTGAGGCCAAGTCAACGATAGTGCCAGAGAATAAGCTGATATCAGCGAGGAAGTATTGGATGATAGAGCCAAAAATTAGCCCTGAAAATAGACCGATAAAGATCCGAGTCGAAAGTGATTTAGTCATTTGCTTGCCTTATTAGGACATGTCTTAACGCATGCCTTCTATTGCCTTCAATTTTGATGAATTATAGGTTTTCATCTCTATGTGCCAAGGATAGTGAAACATGCTGGCAAAAATTTCAATCAAAATGGCATAATAAGTTTTTGATACAGGCAGGTAACCACTCAGCACAACAGCAATCAAACCATTGATAAGCAACGCTTTTCACCAACCACAAAACACGACTTAAATTTCACAACTTTTACACCAGCAACATATCCGCATCATTTTCCACACAGAAACTTAAAAACAGAATAGTCAAAAATGTCACCAGAAATCCATATGAAAGAGCAATAAACTATAAAATACCACACACACAGCACGATACCGCCACCCCGAGACAATAACACCGACTAATGCTCATAAAAAAAGCACCTTAAAAGGTGCTTTTTATTAAGCTGTTTTGCGGCCTATTAGGCTTGCTTTAGCCTTGATTTAGACTGGCGATTACGCCAACCACAGCTCCACATCCTTAATGATGAAGTTACCGCTATACACAGGGTCTGGCTCACCGATATGCTCAAGCTCGAAGTAGCTACGATGCTCTTCTGGCAGGCCCTCATAACCGCAGATCACCTGATACAACCATGATTCTCTATCCCAAGGCAGACCATGCTCATCGAGGTAATCCAATGCTGACTGGCTCTTGCCCGAGTCGATTACGGCACAGAAATAGCCATCTACCGCTATCTTGAGCGGGTTATCGGGAATATCGAAATCTTCCACCTGGGTCAAATCTACTGAGACATCTTGCTCACGCATAACGCCAACATCATTTAAGCGGTCGATACGTTTAATATTTGAGACTATCTCTAATAACTCAGGCTCTAAGCTATGGTTTTGTACATCTACTGCCGCAGGCGCAAGAAGTGGCTCAGCGATATTAAACAACGCCGGGAGCTGCTTGTGGCTAACGTGATCTGCAGGGCGATAATCAGGGTGTAAGTCGGTATACAACAACCAACCTTTTAGCAATCGAGTACGGCCCCGAATTTGGCGAAAACGCCCAAGCAATTCAAGTAAACGTGCCTGCACAACACTAAGCTCTTGAGTACAGTCACTTAAGGTTTCTTGCAAGGTGGTAACCAGCAGCTTTCTAAGCTCTCGAATATCGCCAGCGATCTCACCGAGCTCACTAAACTGGAACATCTCAAGGCCATTTAGCAGCTCAGATACCTGGCTCTGAGCTAACTCATTTTCGCGGATTTTCGCGTTAATGCTGCCTACATAGCCAAATTCGTTGTTGATGCGGCTCCACAGCACACGAATTGAGTAACGTAGACCATCGGCAAAACTGTAAACATGTTCACTTAAGTCGGCAAGGTAAGCCTCAGAAGCTGCAAAGTCGACATTATGACGCGCCTCTTTATAGTGAGCAGCCAAGGTTTTAATGGTCGCCAGTGACGAGCCAACATTAGAGTCAATCTGACGATTACGCTCATCGCTCAAGGCTTCCTCAAGCAAGGCTCGCACCGAACGCTTAAGGCGCAGCTCCTGCTCAGGCTCTGGTCGCCACAAGATATCGCTTTTCTGTAGCTTATCGATGGCGCCAGCGTTGCTCTCATCAATCGAGACCGAGCCTGACAAGTAAACGTCCATCACCAGCTCTGCATGGCGTCCAAGCTGTTTTAGCAGCTTAACACCAGCTTGGTGTAAGTTACTGCTCATATTAGATCAGATCCCTTTGCGTTGCGGTCTCGGCCTGCGCTTCAAGACTTAAGCCTTCGGTCTCATCGATAAAGCGGATCACTTCATACAGGTAATCGAGCTTACCGGTGGCGATATAAATTTGCTTCTCACTGTTAGGGCGAGTCAGATAACCTAGCTCGACCAAGCGCTTAAACACTAACTTTATCTGTGCATCTACATTGGTACTGGTAGAGCCAAACAGGCGGTAGTGACTGATTTTTGCTAACTGCTCACGAAATGCTGGCGTGTCTTCAATGCGGGTTTGCAGCTCAGTTAAACGCACCGCAACACCTTCAGAAAGCGGGGCGTCTTGGCCACTGCCCTCTTGCACTAACACTAGCCACTCCACCAGCGGGATAAGCGCATTACAGATATCTTTAAACTGCGATGAAATGACTTTACGCTCGCTATCACCTAGCTGCTGATAACCACAGAAAAACACTTCGCCTTCACTGGCAGAGCCGATAGTACGGTTGATCTGGTTAAGGTAGTTTTCAACATGTTCACGAGTCGACGGGCTTTTAAGTGCGCGCCAACCGTCTTCATCAGTGGTGCGGCAGATAAACTGACCTTTAAGTAAACGCTCGATCAGGGCGCTAGTCCCTACAATGGCGGTTTCGGTTACTTGGCTCATTACACGGCCTCCTGAGTGCGTCGCTGATTAAGTTTATCGGCGATAGGATTAACTTGAGGCTTAACCACCTGCAGTTTCTTAGTTTGTTTATTGATGATGTAACGGTTAGCAAACAGGCTCAACACCTCTGACTCTGGGTTCGGAAACGCGCCCAGTACTGAGATGTTGTTGTTCTCACAGGCATCAAAAATCTTCTTCACGTTACCGTGGTGCAAGGTACCTAGCTCATCAATCGGCCAGTGAATGGTCACCTCGGCGCGGCCACGAAGCAGACGGGTAAATGCCAGTAAGAACTTACACAAAATCAAGTAAGCCATACCGTGACTCGATGATTCATTTAGCTGTCTGTCGGTTCGAATAATCAAATCGCTATTGCCCTCTTTTAGGCGCAATTCAATCTCTAGCAGCTTAGCAATGCCACCTGACAGTGCTGCGCGGCCGATAATGTCTAACGCGCGGCGCATGCTGTTGGTGTAATCCTCGCCCGGTAAGTCATTAAAGCCATCGGCTTTCCAGCGCTTAAACGCCTTAACAAACTGCTCCAGCTCAGGCCAGAACTCAAGCTCACTAATGCGTGAACGAATTCTAACGGCTGATTCTGATACGCCGTCAAGGAACAGTTCTTCACCCACCTCGCGTGTAATACGCGCACTTTGTGAGGCGATACGGCGGTCGATATCGGCGAGTACATCGTAGAAGGCCGTTAAGTCGACACCAAAAATTCGCCCTTGCTCACGTAGCGCCATAATCGATTGCGGCACCATCACGTTCAGCAGCTGCTCTAGCTGTGGCACCAACTTGCGGTAATCGATAATGCGAATGCCTTTGTCATTAACAAAGCTTGATTCTTCACGGGCGCGCTCCCAGGTCTCTGATAAACCTGAACCTGATTTGCTGGCGATCACTGAGTCAAAGTGCTCAACATATTGCTTAACTGAGCCCATCATAGAATCACGCTTAAGCAGTTGGTCTTCACCTTGACGCAAACGCTCAGACAGGCTGCCCTGTGCATCATCATTATTTGGCGGTAGCTTAAGCTCGCTCAGTTTACGCATCACGCTGCGCAGTTTAGTTAAGTTCTCCGATGCTTCAATTTGCACCGCATCAGAGCGCTTACGCTCACCATCTAGCTCGTTACGCTTAGCTTTAACTTCGTTAGCTTTACTCTTTAGCTGTTGCTCTAGATCTAGGCTGGCATGTTTAACTTTGCTCAGCTCAGATTGTAGCTTTGGCTTACGTTTAAGCCAGGTGTGCTGATACCAGTCTTCGTAACGCAATACTTCGCTACGGCGCTGCTCGGCTTTACTGATATTGCTTTCTAGCGTGCGGATCTCCGCTTTTAGGGCAACGATTTTGGCTTCGTCGACACCACGAGACTTAAGCTCATTCTTGTACCACTGCTCACAGGCTTTTTGCTCGCTTGCAGCGTGATCTCGGCGGTTTTGAATATTGGCTTTCACTTGCCCAAGTTGATTGTCTAATGCGCCAACCACTTCTTGCCAGTAAGCATTTTTCTCCATGCGCGCTTCAAGCGCTTGCTCTTTTTGCTCTGCAAGCCACTCCTGCTGCTGGCTTTGCAATTGCTTGATATCACTATCGATACGGGCAAGTTGCTTTTGCGATGCTGCTTTGCGCTCATTCAGCGCTTGGTTAATCTTTTCTTGCTCGGCGCGCTTGTCATCAAACAGGCGACGCAGATCATCACGGCTATTCTTATAAGCCGTACGGGCAAACGTTAGCTCGCGCAGCAGGTTATCCAGCTCAGTGTTGCTAGCAACTAAGATATCTTCCGCTTCCGCTTGCAGCTCTTTAGCGCTGGCTAACATCTCTTCGGCAGCGGCGTGCTTAACTCTTAGCTCTTGCTCTGAAGCGGCATATTCTGGCGCGTCGATAGCTTTTAAGTCGAGTGCAATGCCGTATAGCGCTTCTAGGTTGTCGCTGTTTAACTTATCGCTAATTAGGCTTGGGTGTAGATCGCTACGGTGCAGTAGCTCAGAGTTAATCACCTTACCTAAGGTGTTTTCCCAGCCGTTAGCTTCTTTACGTAAAAACTCCAGCAAGGTATGCGACTGCGGGAACAAAATATGTTGCAGCTCTTCAAGCTCACTTTGGCGCTCGGTGACTCGAATACCGGCGACACGCAGGCTCTCGTTGGCTTGATCGCGCTTGGCCCTAAGCTTACGCTCCTCGCTCGATAGGCGATCGACTTTAGCATTGCAGGCCTCTTGATTTTCATCCGCGCCAGATATGCGCTCATCAAATACCGCAAGGGCAAGCTTTTCATCTTCTGAGTAAGTCACGCTGTCGACGCGAACCTTAAGCTCAGCAGCAGAGACTTTGAGCTGGTAGGCTTGCTCGCTAAATTGGGCCTGGCCTTTTTCGGTCGATTCACGCCACTCTTGCTCAAGCTCAGCAAGCTCACTGCGGCCCACCTCTCTTTGCTTATCGCGCGACTCTCGCAGGCTATCTTGCTCTTGATGCAAGTTTTCTAGCTCACGGTTAAGGCCTTCGCCAATCTTGCTGCGACGGGCGTTATAAGCCGCCTCAATATCTTGATGCTTTTCAGTTTGTAACTTATGACGCTCGCTTAGGTTCTCTAAACTGCCGCGCCAGCTCGGTAGCTGCTCTAAATCTAACTTAGCTTGTTCAATGTCGGCGTCTTGGAAGTTAGCATGCTGATCTTCAATTGAGTCCAGCTCATGCTCACACTTAGCCACGTCACCTTTGGCGGCTGACAAGTCGAGGTTAAGTTCGTCGCGCTGCTCTTTCCACTCATCATCTAACTGACGCAACTGAGCATTTAAAGCTTTAGACAGGTCTTGATGATGCTCCTGGCGCTCAATTTCTGTGGTTTCGTCTTTGCTATAACCACGACGTAGGCTAGCTAGGCGCTGCTCGGTACTGAGTAATTGGTTAAACTCTTGCTCCAGCTTTTCAAACTCTGGGCGAATTTGCTCAAACCCCTGGATAAGCTGACTCTCACGGATCCACGCTTCAACACGTTGTGGATTAAGGCGAGAGCTAGGCGGATTAACACCGTCCTCTTCTAAAATGGCTGCGATCATTGATTTGATCGTTTCCATCTTGCCCTCTTTCGAGTGCACCGCTTTAGCCAGTTTTTCGATATGGCGCAGTGAATGCTCAGCTTCACACAAGGAGAACTGGCGCGCATAGTTGCGCAGTTCATTGCGATTACTGCCGGTGCTTAATAGCGCGCGATCATTCTGGATAATGGCGCGATATTCGCGAGTATTGAGCAGATTAGTTACCGCCACACCTGCGCGCTTCATCTCACGGCCAAGTTCAGCCATGGTGTAACACTGAATGCTATCCCCCTGTTTTGTCTTGATGTAATCCTCAAGCTCAAACCCCTTCGCAATAAAGCGGTAATTAACCCCTTTACCATCACCCGCAGAAGCGAGCACAGCCTGATAAGCGAGGCCGTCAGACTTGATGTATTCATAAATGATGTAGCTTGAATCATGAGGCAAGTACCAGCGCTCAAAGCTGTCACGGGTTGATGGCACCACTCGACTCGGGTATTCACCATAAAAAACCGGTACCAACCGCTGTAGGGTAGTTTTACCCGATGCGTTAGTGCCGCAAATATTGGTGTGGCCATCCAGAGCCAGTTCTACCACGCCAGGTAGATGAGTATCGATAAGTATGATGCGATTTAAGCTTGGCATTGCATTCCTTAATCCAAACAGAGCCGTAACAGTAAGCGCTATGGGCTTACATTAAGCTAAAAATGTCAGGTCTAATGTTAGGGCTATAAAAAATTTTGATGGTCACTAAATTAAAGGAAAGCACCGCGCTTGGCAATCGTGTCTAAGCGACAAAAGAGGCGGTTTGCTGTAATTTTGTGACCAAGTATCTGAAGCGAGATCATACGCCATTTTTGGGTATTTAGATGCTCAATCAATCGGCAGTTAACAAGCGACGCCATTAGCGAGAAACTTAAACTGACAACCAATAAAAAACCCGTCTCACTAATGATAAGACGGGCTCGAATTTTGACTTTGGCTAAATTACTGAACTCTTTACAAAACGCTGCAGTTAAGCACTTTTTTGTTCTTGTTAGCGCTAAGCATTACTGAGTGTACGAGTCACTTAAGCCAGCGAGCTTTGCGTTGCTAAGGCTTGCTGCTTAGCAAAATACTTGCGCGTCTCTTTTAAGATCACGTGTCTTAAACCTAAAATTGCAATCAAGTTGGGAATAGCCATTAAACCGTTAACGGTATCAGCCAGCATCCAGATAAGATCTAAGTGAATAAAGGCACCACCAGCAATCAAGGCTAGAAAGGTAAATTGATAAAGCTTAACGCCCTTCTCACCAAGACGACTACCGGTTAGGTAATACCAACAGCGCTCGCCATAATAATGCCAACCTAAAATGGTGGTAAAGGCAAAACAAACCAGCGCAATAGTCACCACGTATTGACCTACGATTGCCGAACCTCCCGCTGCAAATGCCGCGCTGGTCATAGCGGCACCTGCGGTATCACCACTCCATACGCCGGTAATGATCAGCACAAGCCCTGTCATGGTACAGATCAATATGGTATCGAAGAAAGTCCCCGTCATGCTTACCAGACCTTGCTCAACCGGTTCGTTGGTCTTAGCCGCTGCAGCTGCAATCGGTGCGCTCCCCAGGCCTGACTCATTGGAGAACACGCCGCGAGCAATACCAATTTGCAGCGCCTGCGCAACGGTTGCACCAAGGAAGCCACCCGCTGCCGAGATAGGCGTAAAGGCTGAATGGATCACTAACTCAAACGCTGGCATGATCTGATCTGAAAAGGTAAACAGCACCCACATGCAGGCAAGTACATATCCCAGCGCCATCGTCGGCACCAGCTTTTGCGCCACGTTCGCGATGCGCTTAACACCGCCCAATGTCACCGCTGCAACCATTAAGGTAAGAACGACCGCGGTCACCCAGGCTGGCACGTCAAAGGCGATCGTCATGGCATCGCTAATCGCGTTAACTTGCGCAAAGGTACCAATACCAAAAAACGCGACACCCACACCGAAAATAGCGAAGATTTGAGCGAGCCACTTAAGGCCGAGACCACGCTCGATATAGTACATTGGACCACCGGCGATATTACCTTTTGCATCTGTGGTGCGGTATTTCACCGCCAGCATACATTCGGCGTACTTGGTTGCCATGCCAAAGAAGGCGGCAAGCCACATCCAAAAAAGTGCCCCGGGGCCGCCAATCTTAATCGCGGTGGCCACACCAACAATATTACCGGTACCAATAGTTGCCGATAGCGCGGTACATAAGGCAGCAAAAGAGGATAAGTCGCCCTTACCACTTGCAGGCTTAAACAATAAACCCAGCGCCATAGGCAGCTTAAAGACTTGAATAAGTTTGAGTCGAACTGTGAGATAAAGACCGGTACCGACCAATAGGCAAAGGGTAACAGGTCCCCAGACTATGGCATTGATATCGGCTAAAAGCGCGTGAAAATTCATGGTATTCCTCGAGTATTAAACAACAAAACTCTCTAAATAAGAGTTATTAATAATCGGAGGAGGAAAAGAAATGGCTGTTGCACATCACAGGCGTTTGCAACGAGCAATTGAGTCTAGCTAACATTACTAAACGTAAGTTAGGTAGAAAAAGGCGCAGCGACAAACGACAGTGACTGGTGTATGTGGTTAATATTAACCAACACAGTCATCCTCTCCTCTGTCCTTTTGCCTGAGCGTTTCGCGTTTACTCAGTGTATAGAGTAAACACTTTCGCCTTCGGCGCTGTGTGACAATTAAGCTTCGAACACTTAGCTGCTCACAGTCTCTCCAGAGGCTCGTCCAGTAACAGTCCTCACCACTATGTGGCACCTGAAAGAGTGCTTTGTTAACTGCCATTAGCAATAACAAAGTTGCCTCGTCGGTGTGGGGTTACTCCCCACTCTCCTGCTACCTTCATCCGAACGGATCCCAATCCTTGTCTAACCATTAGGGTCAGCAAGTGATGGGGACACGTAGAATGCGCCCTCTGCGCGCTGGCATCAAGTGAGCTTAGTCACATTTTTAAGGTTAACCGTTCATTCGAGCGCTTTTAAATCAAGCTGGCGCTATTTTGTTCTAAAACCACAAAGCTAAAAAACATAAAAGCCACTCAAGCAAGTTAGCTTAAAGTGGCTTAAAGCAGGTATATAAAGCGCAGTTTTAATACCAAGTCGTATAAAAAGCTAACTTAGCCGAAGGCGATTCTGCGGCTTTCATAGGCATCAAACATCTTCTGCGCGGGCTCATCTTCGTATGGGCGCAGACCACTCATGACCAAGGTTTTAACCCCGGTACCGACTACGGTATCACCACTGAGTAGCTCAAAGGTTAGCGTCACATCGCCGCGTTTGCCTTCGATCGCTAGCTCTTGCTTAACCAGAGACAAGCTTACCTCGTTAAAATCTAGGGTGGTTAAATCAAAAGACATGCTCTCGTAGATCACCAAGGGGCGAGCAGGGTTAATCATCATCTGCTGCTGCTTCATCATAGGCACCAAAATGTGCATAAAATTAAGACCTGAGAACGCCACATATTTACGAATAAATGACTCTATCTGTGTCTCGCACTGACGCACATCACCGCTTCGATGTACTTCCAGATAACGTTTATCTTTGTCATCTCGGATATCAAAGTCTTCAGCAACAGCTGCAGGAAACTGCAACTTGACACCATCGCCAACCATACCGGCAAAGTTGAAGGTCATTTTCTGGCTTAAACCATACTCATTAAGCACTAAGGCGAATAACAGGTCGCCAGGAACACAAAAGCGTTTGGCAGCAACATCATGAATTGGATTAAAATCTTGCGCGACGATTTTGGCAAAATCACTCGCCTGCTGAGGAGTGATAGATACAGATTGATTTTCTCTTTTAAAATAAGAACTTAGAAACATATTCACTCAAAAATCTATTTAGCCATAAAAATGACCAGACAGTGTATACCAAGATTCAATTTTCACTCACCCGATGACTTGGTGAATGCCGATGAAATGAACCTGCACCGTCGAACAGAATTTTTTAGTCTAAATAAAGCCTCCCTCTAACCCCATGAATAAAAATTAAAAAAACCACAAATCGCCCAAAAAACTCCCAATAAAACCCAACTCAAACACAAACCTGAATGAGAATAGTTTGCATTATGATAAGCAATTGATACAATCTGCGA
Source organism: Shewanella sp. 0m-8 (assembly GCF_052977265.1). Taxonomy (NCBI): domain Bacteria; kingdom Pseudomonadati; phylum Pseudomonadota; class Gammaproteobacteria; order Alteromonadales; family Shewanellaceae; genus Shewanella; species Shewanella sp. 0m-8. The sequence goes on from NZ_JBRIMB010000006.1 coordinate 19,618, forward strand.
CAAATAAAGCAAATTGATTTAACATTTGGGGAATGAAATGATGAAAAAAACCTTACTTGCCACAGCGCTAGTTGGCATGTTTGCGTCTCAAACTGCCGTTGCAGCCGATGATTCAGCAGAACTACGAAAAATTATCGAACAACAACAGCAAGTACTTCAAGATCTTGAAAAACGTCTCGACGAAACAGAAAAGCGTGTTGAACAAACTGCTGACGTTGTTGAAGAATCAGTCTCTGTATCGGTCACTGAAAGTTCGACGACTATCGGTGGTTATGGTGAGCTTCACTACAACAACATTACTGATAACAAAACTGGTAACGATAAGAAGTCCATCGATTTTCATCGCTTCGTATTATTCTTTGGCCACGAATTCACTGAAAATACACGTTTTTTCTCTGAGCTAGAAATTGAACACGCTCTATCGGGTAACGATAAGCCTGGTGAAGTTGAGCTAGAGCAAGCTTATATCGAGCATGACTTCAATCAAATGTTCACAGGTAAAGCGGGTCTATTCCTCATCCCTGTCGGCATCATTAACGAAACTCACGAGCCACCAGCATTTTACGGTGTTGAGCGTAACCCTGTTGAGAAGAACATCATTCCAGCAACATGGTGGGAAGCAGGTGCACTGCTAAATGTTAAAGCCGCTCCAGGCCTTGTATTTGATGGTGCTATCACTTCAGGTCTTAAAGTGGATGACACTTATAATATTCGTGGCGGCCGTCAAAAAGTTGCTAAAGCAGACGCCTCTGATCTTGCTTACACCGCCCATGTTAAATACACAGGTGTGACCGGTTTAGAGCTAGCAGCAACTGCGCAGTATCAATCTGATTTAACTCAGGGCGCTGCTGGCGTTGATAATGCCGCGGCGACATTACTGACAGCACATGCTATCTATTCTATTGAAGCGTTCACCGTTAAAGCACTGTATGCACAGTGGGATATAGACGGTAAAGAAGCAAAAGCCCTTGGTCGTAACGAGCAAAACGGTTGGTACATTGAGCCGTCTTACCGCATCAACGAAAGTTTTGGTGTGTTTGCTCGCTATAACGAATATGACAACAATGCGGGTAATAACGAAGACACTAAAATTGAGCAAACTAACGTAGGTATCAACTACTGGTTGCACGAGAACGTAGTGTTTAAAGCTGACTATGAAACCGTGGGCGGCGCTAAAGATGCTGACGGTTTTAATTTAGGTGTTGGCTACCAGTTCTAAGCTAAACAGCCCGCTCCCAATGACGTTAGCTCCAATGACGTTAGCTTCTGTGGGATTAGCTTTAACAACGTTAGTTTAAATGACGTTAAGCTAATGCAGGCTGTTACCAAAAGAGCGTCCAACTCGGGCGCTCTTTTAAAATCAATTCGAATAAGCTGTTAAAATAAGTTGTTATATATGAAGTTACCCTTAGTCATTTTTATCACTGCTATCAGCTTATCGCTGCTGACAAGTGTGGCGCACGCTCGCGGAACCTATCAAACTCCTGAAGACTTTATATCTCAAGCCTTTAATAGCACAGTTCCTAAAGCTAAAGTGCTATGGATTGATGACGAGACCAAAAGCGTAATTGAATCGATTCTCGCCCATAGTTTTAAAAAAATGCGTCTGCGTTATTGGCAACAAGGCGATGAAAGTGTGTGGGTGATGAATGAACTCGGTAAAGAAGCCCCTATCACCGTCGGCATTCATGTTAAAAACCATCAAATAGCCCAAACTAAAGTCTTGGTTTACCGAGAAAGCCGCGGTGATGAAGTCAGGCATGATTTTTTTACTGACCAATTCAAGTCAGCCAAGCTCACCCCAGCACTCAAGCTTGATACCCATATCGACGGCATTACCGGTGCAACATTATCAGTAAGAGCGCTGACCAAGTTATCACGTATCGCGCTTTACCTAGATGGGTATATCACCACCAAAAACTAAGTAATAACAACGACAAAGTGAACCAGAGTAACCTCGAGTAAAACCATACCAGTAACGGCGCAACATAACTGCAGTTCGCAGACATGATCTCTGTTGCACCGGCGCTAATACTCAGATGCGCTAATGGTACATCTGAGTAAATATCACTACTCTTGCCAATAAAAACAGTGCTAAATTATGCTTACCGTTTGCCTTATCAATGGCAGAGTAACTAATGAATTCTAAAGTCAAAATACTAGCGACAAGTTTGTTATGTCTGAATATCAGTGGCTGTGAATATATCGACAATATATTGCACCCAGATGATGGTAATGAAGTGATCGTCGATAACAACTTCAGAAATGATGCGCTGCAACTCGGTTTATCTGATGACACCATAACCCGTTTATGTACAGCGACAAATAAGGTTAGCGTTAAATGCATCACCCAATTTAATGTTGAAACAAGTCAACAAGAAGTCAGAGTTGAATACGCTTACAACGATGTGATTCAGAAAAATGATTACGCCAAAAGCACCGCTGTAAGCCGAGTTATTTTTCATCTGCCCGCAGACGGCGCCACTGCCAATATTGAATTTGAAAACAGCCGAGTTTACCAGTTCAATGATGGTTATCAGTACACTTGGCAAGAACCCACTGATTTTGCTACAGCTGATTTGGTAAATGATGCCAAAGAGTCAATTGCAACACTCGATAATTTATCTGTGACAATTCGTGTATCTGATTCTCAGCTATCAAATATTTCTGCAGTTTCAATAAGTAATGATGATTATTCATTAACTGAAGCGCAAGATCTGATTAATGCAGCCAACAGCCTGTTATTTCCAGAATTAATCGTCAATGTCACCAGTAGTGAAGTAACAGTGCCCACCGATGCATCATTTGCGATGTTTACTACGGGTCATCGCGCTATTTTAGCTGATTATTCTTCTGTTTATTCAACCGCGATTGAACAAAGTTGGTTCTAGCTTTAAGGCTTAGTGAATGACCGACTAAATAGCCTACTAAGTGATTGATTAAGTCAGTAAGTGAGTAACTTTAAGTTAGTCTTTCCTTGAGTAGGCCTGCTGTTAGGCTGGCCTATTCGCTTGAACGACATTCTTACTCAACGCCATCAACCGCATTGCTTTATTCTCTATTTTGAGAAGTAAAGCACGACGAAAAACTAAACAACCCATTAGCAACAACATTTAACGGTTCAGTAGTGGCAGCGGTTGCTGTAAAGTAAATGAGCAGCATTCGTATTTAACGTCTTAACTGAGTATGCCCTAAGCAACCAATTAAGCAATGCGCCTTAAGCAACACAATGACGACTCATTAAAACAACTAGAAGGTCAACAGGCCCTAAAATGACCCGAAAACACCCAAATTTTAGAGTTAGACTATTACGTCAACTTCGCCCCTGGCACCGCAGAATCGGTATTTTTTCTACCTTGTTGGTTATTTTTATCGCTATCACTGGCGTGTTAATCAATCACAGCAATCACCTATCTCTCGATACCGCACATGTTAAGCAGACATGGTTACTCGATTACTATGGGATAAAACCACCCACTGACGTTGCCATATACCAACTCAGCCCTTATCACCTCGCCAGCTCTGACAATGAGGTTTGGTTAAACGATAAGTTAATATTAGAAGCGGGCAGTGAGGTTTTGGCCGTCGCCGTCAACCAAGAGATGATTGTCGCCATCGATAGCCAACACCTGTATTTACTCTCCCCTCAAGGCGTATTACTTGAAACCCAAAGCTCAGCCACGGGGTTACCTGATCATATTCAGGCAATTGGATACAGCGAAGCGTGGTGGCTACAAACAACAAGTGGCCAGTATAAGGCCGATAACGATATTATCGAATGGACTGCGGAAGCGCCTTCGGCTGTTATTAATTGGGTTAGCCCTATAGATAACGCAGAAACAATCAAGGTTGCAGAGCAAATTAGAGCGAGTCGGTTAACGTGGGAGCGGGTATTACTCGATATGCACAGCGGTCGATTCTTCGGTTCTCTCGGCCCTTGGATAATGGATCTAGTGGCATTAAGTTTATTGATTATGGCGTTTACAGGATGCTATATCTGGTTACAGCAAAAACCGCCTAGAACAAGGAAAGGTCCTAGGTCCTAGGTCCTTCTTTGTAATGTAGGTCGGCATTTATGCCGTCAATCCAGGTATGTTTAACGGCAAGGCTGATGGGCTAAAGCCCAACCTACATCAGAAACACCATACACATCTTTGACTGTATAGCAGGACGAAGTCCGCTCTAGCCGCGAAGCGTTCTAGATTCTAGGTCTTAGAGAAAGCAGGTTATAGGAAGGGCTGAGACGGAATAGCACAAAGCTAAGATAGTTTAAGCTGAGACGGAAAACTAAAGTAATAACACTAAAATAGTAACGCAACTTGGAAGTTGAAATGAAAGTTAAAATAGATGTGATCCATGGCGAATCTCAGTCCGTATTTGATGCTTTGGTTGATGGCGTCAGGCAACACAACTTTGCCCATATGGGGCCTGAAACCTCCAAAGCTCTTTCGGTGGTTGCCCATGACTCTAGTGATAGTAGTGGCAGCGGCAAACTTATTGGTGGCGTTGCCGGACGTACTATTTACGACAACTTTCTAATTAACGTGGTGTGGGTAGATAAAGCAGCGCGAGGCACAGGACTTGGCCGCAAGCTTATGCTGCAAGCCGAGACTGAATCCAAAAAGCGCGGTTGCACTATGGCGCAACTCGATACCCTTTCTTTTCAGGCTCCGGTCTTTTATCAAAAACTCGGCTTTGAAATTATTGGCACTGTACCTAGCACCGCGAAAAGCCCCGAACGCTATTTTTTATTGAAGAGGTATTAAAATAAGGTTCTAGGAAAAGCAGGTTCTGGCTCCTAGAGCCTAGAGCCTTCTTTATAGTAGCTCGGCATTTATGCCGTCATTTCCCCTTTAGTTAATCCTCATCCGTGATGGGCTAAAGCCCAACCTACATTGAAAACACAATGCAGGCTCTTGCCAGTATAGCTGGACGCAGTCCGCTCTAACAGCAAAGCGTCCTCGCAGCGAGTTTACGAGTGCTCTAGGCTTTTAGCTTTTAGGACCTAGGTCTTAGGTCTTAGGTCTTAGGTCCTAGGTCCTAAATAATCAAAATAATATGCGTTAAGTCAAACTGTCTCACTGCTCACAAGTTAAACATTTTATATCTCACACCATCGCTAACCCTCTCGCCAAAAATCCGATTTGGGCGTAGACTTGCCGCCCTTTCAATTTTGGATCTTCAACCCGATGAAACAGCGCCTCCTCGCTTGGGCTCCAGTGTGGCTACTGGCACTAACTGCCTTCGTTTTTGTCTCTACTGAATTTGTTCCTGTAGGCCTATTATCAGCCCTTGGCCAAAGCTTTAATATGAGCGCGGTTGCTATCGGCCCGATGCTCACAGTGTATGCCGCCGTGGTTGCGCTGGCATCACTGCCTGCGGTGCTGCTGTTTGCACGCTTTGAGCGTAAAAAGCTGCTGCTTGGGTTAATGTCTATCTTTATCATTAGCCATGGGATCTGCGTCTGGGCGCCAAGCTACGACATCTTACTATCTGGCCGCATCGGCATCGCCTTAACTCACGCACTCTTCTGGGCTATCGCTCCGGCGCTAGTGGTACGTTTAGCCCCTGAAGGACAAGGCGCAAAAGCGTTAAGTATCTTCGCCACTGGCTGCGTATTGGCGCTAGTACTTGGTATTCCACTGGGACGAGTAATAGGCCAATTAATCGGTTGGCGTAGTATTTTCGCCTTAATTGGCTTACTCACTCTAGGCATGATGTTACTACTGTGGCGCGGTCTACCAAACTTACCCGCAACCCATGGCGGTAGCTGGAGAAGCCTACCAAGCTTGGCTCGTAATAAAGCGCTACTCTGGCTGTATCTGTTAACCATGACGCTCGTTACTGCACACTACAGCGTTTACACTTACCTAGAGCCTTTGTTGCAAGAGCACTTTGGCTACTCAGCCAATATCACCACTATGATTTTGTTGATATTCGGTGCGGCAGGATTAATTGGCAGTGCGCTTTTTAGTCGCTATCAAGCACGTCATGCTCAACAACTGCTTACCTTAGCGATAGTATCGCTCGGTACTTGCATGGCGATATTACCTTTCATTGCGAGTCAGATCTGGTTATTGCTGCCACTGTGTATTTTATGGGGTACGGGCATGATGTTGATGTGCCTATCTTTACAATCAAAGGCGCTCAAGCTCGCGCCAGATGCTACCGATGTGGCTATGGCTATCTATTCTGGTCTATTCAATGTTGGCATTGGTGGCGGCGCTTTGCTGGGCAGTATCGTTGCGGCAAAATATGGTGTCGTTCAAAATGGCAACTGGGCCGCTTTCCTGGTGGCTCTAGCCATTATTCCCTTGATTTATCTACTAAGGGCTCGTCGTGTGCAAACGCTAGCAGGCTAGTATTACTCGATTCTACAAACAAAGATGGCCAGAGATACAAAGCATCACTGGCCATCTTCACTTTATTAGCTAATACCTTAGCGCTTGACCTATTAGTCACCTACGTATTAGTTATTCATCTAATCCGTTATCCACCTATCAGTTTCTTCCACCAAGGCAGCGGTTCACCGCAATTGGCCGCAGGTTGATAGCTGTCTCTCAGTGCTGGCACCTTTACCACATTGGCGCATTGTGGCTCTTGCGCTTTACCTGTGTCACGCTCAAAGTAGCCCTGCACAACCCCATCAACTGGCGCCATACGTAAGCTTAATGGCGCACGATGATTAAGAAATGCCTGATAAACCGCCATAGCGCCGCTACTGCCATAGAGTCCGGTTTTGCCGTTATCATCTCGGCCAACCCAAATGGCGGCGACATTGCGCTCATCGAAGCCGGCAAACCAGGAATCGCGCGAGTCGTTACTGGTGCCAGTCTTACCCGCTAGCGTCACATAAGGGAATGCATTACCCAAACGTCTAGCCGTACCTGACTCAACCACTTGAGTCATGGCATATTTAACTAAGTAGTTACTGGCTGCAGGAATACTTTGCACCGCTTGCGGCCTAGAGGCTGCCAGCGGCTGGTTTTGGGCATTCAATACCGTAGTCACCGAATTTAAGTGGCGGTAACGACCATCATCGGCAATAGTTTGGAACACCTGCGCAACCATTAATGGTGAGCCATTGACTGCGCCAAGTAGCATAGAAGGATACTCAGGGATCGTATCTTTCCAGCCTGCTTTATCTAGCGTGGTTGCTACACTACTCACGCCTATCGCCATGCCAAGGTTAACCGTCGGCACGTTCATCGAGTTCTTAAATGCTGTCAGTAAAGGCACTTGATCTCGGAACTTTTTATCAACGTTTTGCGGCGACCAGGTCTTGCCTTGGCCATTTTTCAGCGTAATGGGCTGATCTTTTAAAGGCGTCATCAAGTTATATTGCTTACCATCATTCAACGCTGTGGCGTACACAAATGGCTTGATCAATGAACCTATAGGCCTGCGAATTTCTACCGCACGGTTAAAGCCTTTATAGCTTGGCACTTTATCGCCCACCATCGCAGCAATACCTGCCGAATACTTATCGGTCAGAACCATACCCACTTGCAGACTTTTATCATTTTTACCCAGCTGCTTTAAGGTGTGTTCGACCGCCTTTTCTGCCGCCTCTTGCGCCATTGGATCTAGCGTGGTGTAGACTTTTATCCCTGACTCTTGCAGTAAAGCGTCACCATAGCGGCTAGCAAGTTCATGCTTCACCACAGAAAAGAACGCAGGCAGTTTCTGGTGCACTGACTTGTTGGCTAATCGAAGCCCCAAAGGCGACTCTACCGCCGCTTGATACTGGCTCACATTCAAGTCACCAGCTTCCATTAGCAAACGCAATACTAAGTCACGTCGCTCCTGCGCACGCTCAGGGTAGCGCCACGGATTGTAATAAGATGGCCCTTTAATCACCGCCACCAAAAATGCCTGCTGCGGTACCGTCAATTCTGCAATTGGGCGACCAAAGTAAAACTGCGAAGCTAAGCCCATACCGTGCACGCCACGGGCTTTATCTTGGCCCATATACACTTCATTGAGGTAGGCTTCTAAAATCTCACCTTTTTCATAACGAAAATCGATAATGATCGCCATCAGCGCTTCGCGCAGCTTTCGACTCAGTGAGCGTTCACTCGATAGGAAGAAGTTCTTTGCCAGCTGCTGAGTCAAGGTAGAACCACCTTGTACTGTGCGCCCTGCGCTGATATTCACCATAGCAGCACGTAATATGGCGAACGGATTAACGCCGTGATGCTCATAGAAACTGCGGTCTTCAACTAAGATAAGTGCGTTAACAATAGGTTGAGGGATCTTATCGGTCGCCACAAACAGTCTATCTTCACCATCACCAGTGATAATTCTGTCGAGCAGCACAGGCTCTAGATGGAATACGGCCAATTGACGTTGATCGCTATTGCGCGCTACAGATCCCACACCATTACTGTCGAAGGTAATCATCACCCTCTGCTCAGCTTGCTCGCCTTGAGGATGCAAAAATGGTCGACGCCATAGATCGATTTTAGTCTTGGATGCTGAAAACTCGCCGACCTGACGCGGATTAGCCACCTTACGATAGCCAAGCAATTTAAGCTCTGACATCAATTGGTCATGGCTCACTGCAGCGCCAGGATACAGCGCCATCGAGCGACTAAAGACCTGGGCTGGCAGATGCCATTTTTGCCCTTCAAACTTACGGGCAATAATTTGGTCAAGATAGATAGCATAAGATGCGATGATCACGGCTAAGACAAGGCCCAGCTTCCAGCTGATGGACCAGATTTTTTGCCCCCAACCACGACTCGTTTTCTTTTGAGTGGGCTTTCTTGTTGCTCGCGGTTTTTTCGCGACGGTTTTCTTCTTCGCCGGCGCTCTTTTAGCGCCTGTTTTAGGTGTAGCTTTATCTGTCATTATCGGTCCGCGACGTGCTCAAGCTTATTGCGAGCTAAACGTCTTCTTTTTAGTAAATTTGGTCGGTTGGGTATTGGCGGGATCATCGGGCCATAAATGCTTCGGATACCTTCCCTTCATCTCTTTCTTAACATGCTCATAGGGCCCTTGCCAAAAACTCGCAAGGTCAGCGGTTAACGCTAACGGCCTATGTGCAGGGGACAACAACTCCATCGTCACAATGAGTTTGCCCTGTGCAAGTATTGGGCTTTGTGGCATACCCAATGCTTCTTGTAGCCTTACGCTCAACAATGCGCGGCCGTTAGCATCATAATCGATGCGAACTTGCGTCCCTGTCGCCATTGGCCAACTTCTTGGAAGTAACGCCTCAAGTTGCTGCTGCAACTCCCAAGGTAATAAATTAAGCAGCAGAGTATAACAATCTATTTGCTGTAATTGTGCCAAACTGCGCACGTCATCTAAGTAAGGGGCTAGCCAGTCATCAAGCTCATTTAGTAATGAGTCATTATCTAATGCTGGCCAAGCATGTTCTGGGCAGTACTGCGTCGCTAAGGCGACACGATTTTGCAATTGCTGACATTTGCTGTTGAAATTAACTAATGCCAAGCCCTTTAATCTTATCTGCTCTAAAAGGGCGCCCTTTATTAACCGCTTATCGACGACTTTAATCGCCTCTTTGGTTAATAATATTTGGCCAACTTTACGCTGTTTTTCAGCATAGAAACGCCCTTTTACCTCATCCCAGCCGCAATACTCTACGCTTTCAACCAAGCTGGCTAACTGGGTATCAAACAATTGCTCATTGAGCGATGCCGCTAAATATACCTTACCTTGGCTGCGACCTTCAGTTTCTTGCAGATCTGCAACCACTAACCAACTTGCCCCTGCTAGCGCATCTTCACTCGCCAGTTCAACACCACTACCGTTCGCCAATTGATATCCACTGACCCCACGGGCCTTGGCAATTCTGTCTGGAAAGGCAAAAGCCAGCAGCATGGCGATATCATCATTGCTGGCATGGCGCACCGCCTCGTTCAGATCAATGTTGCCTAATGCGGTGAGGTTTAATGTGCTGACCCAGTTACGGATCTGCTGGCGTGTCTCACCCTGAATCGCTTCATTAAGATAACGGCTAATATCTGCACCTTGCCTACTACGACTACGTGACTCTAACGTTGCCGCCAAAATGCAGGCGAGTACCGCGAGATTAATATCTTGCTGTTGCCCAGCTTGCTGCTTGGCAAGCAATAACATGTGCGCCAATCTTGGATTACAACCAAGTTGGTGCGCGGCGCGGCCGTGGCAGGTAATTGAGTGTGAGTCATTCACCATGCCCATAATTTGAAGTAAGTGCCAACTTACATTTTCATTTACCACCGATGGTGGGGTGAGCATTGGCAGCTCACCTAAGGATTTAACGCCCCAATAGGCACCGTCGAGTACCATTGACAGCAGATCGCTATGAACAATCTCTGGCTCATCGGCTTTTAATAACCGCCCATGCTCCTCTTGGCTCCATAATCGAGTACAAAAGCCTGCCATAAGACGCCCAGCTCGGCCCGCACGCTGTGCTGCCGAGGCCTGACTGATGCGCTTTAGTGATAACCGAGTGACACCGGTTTTGGGGTTAAAACGCGCCTGGCGTTTATAACCGGAATCGATGACCTGAGTGATCCCCTCAATAGTCAGACTCGACTCTGCCACGTTAGTGGCAAGTACCACTTTTCGCATCCCGCTTGGCGCTGGGGCAATCGCCAGATCTTGCGCCTTAGCACTAAGGCTGCCATATAGCGGACAGATAATGATCGTTTTAGGGTCTAAACGTGCGCTCAGCATGGTGTGTAAGCGATTAATCTCACCCTGACCAGGTAAAAATGCCAACAACGATCCTTGTGAATGCTCATTAAGGCTATTGATGATCACCTTCGCCATATGGTCCAGCCAGTGACCCTGACTCGGAACACTGCTATAACTATGCTCAACAGGAAAGCTGCGTCCTTCACTGTTAAGCATTATGGCCTCAGGCATCAGCTTGGCAAGCGGCAAGCCAGACAGCGTCGCTGACATGGCGAGGATTTTTAAGTCCTCTCTAAAGCTCGCTTGGATCTCTAGCGCCAGCGCCAAGCCAAGATCTGTGGTGAGATGCCTTTCGTGGATCTCATCAAAAATCACCATATCAATACCCGTTAACTCGGGATCTTGCTGGATCATACGAGTAAGAATACCTTCGGTAACGATTTCTAAACGGGTATTAGCACTGACCCGCGAGTCACCTTTGACTCGGTAGCCCACCTCTTTGCCTAATTCACCTCCCCGCTGCTTGGCAATAAACTGCGCAACATTACGTGCAGCTACCCGCCGAGGCTCTAGCATTAAAATTTTACCGCTTATTTCTGGCCAATCGAGCATATCAAGTGGCAGAGCTGTTGACTTACCAGCGCCAGTAGGAGCTTCGAGGATCACCTGCTGCTGACACTTAAAAGCGTCACGCAATGGTTGTAGCAGTGCATGTATTGGTAATGAGGTCACGAGAAGGTCTTTTATACCGTTATAATAAGTTCATGCCATGAGTGATTCGGGAAAAATGCCCGTTAATCTGCATGAATGAAATGAAACCCATGCTCGCTAGTGTACTCTAAAAGCCACCTAAGGCTAAACGTATCATCGGCTTTAATACCTAAACTTTGAGAACCTTAAATGCCAGCGACAACTAAACGTGTATTCTTAGGCTTTAGCCTCAATGCCGCGCAAACTGAGCAGATAACGGCGGTCCAAGCTCAACTTGTCGATACGGTGAGATTAGTTCCGAGTGCTAACCTGCATATGACGCTCGCCTTTTTAGGCGCTGCCACCCCAAGTCAACTGCAAGCACTTATCGATAGTGTCGATAAAATGAGTAAACCTACGTTTAGCGTCACGCTCGATACCCTGAGCCATTGGAGTAAGCCCAAAATTATCTGCCTCAAAGGGGATGCGAGCGACAACGGCTTGCGCCAATTCGCCCAAGATGCGCAGCTCATTGCCGCAAAGCTTGGCTTACATTGTAGTGAGCACAGTTATAACCCCCACATTACTCTTGCGCGCAAGGCTAAAGGTGAAGCAAGAACAGTCGTTTATCACCCCATCTGCTTACAACCGTTACAATTGCATTTGTTTGAATCCTACCCCGGCACCAATGGGGTCGAATATCCAACACTCCAGCACTGGGATTTAGCTTAAGCCTTTGTCATCGATTCAATCTGAGCTACCCTATGCAGTATTAAGTTCTTGCTAATGAGATAACGATGGAAAACACCGAAATAACCAAAGCGCAACTGCTTGCTCTACTCACTTCTTGGAAGCTAGGTGAGATCGATGCCGAAGCACTACAAAACTGGATGGTAACTCACTACGATCCACCAGAAGTGAAAATTGGTACAGGTGAAGCCGAGTGGACTCAAGAAGCGATGAATATCGTGATGAATGAGTATGAAATTGCCAAAATCGCCAAGTTTAGATTAGACAATGCTCAATACGCTATCGACTTTGTTAATTGCAGTGAGAGCAACTTTAATCAAACTAAGCATCTATTTATTCATGATGGATTTATCGATTAAGCGTCTTAGCCAGATTAACAAATCTGACAAAAAGCAGACAAAAAAATGCCACCTGGTTTAGGTGGCTAATCGAAGAAGCTTTAGTGTCTAACCATTGATAACCATCAAATGAAGCTAAACAAGCTAAGATAAATAGTGAGCAGTTAGAGCCCTAAAATTCGTTACCAACTCAATTCATTCATAAAAAATTGTGGGCCACTCTGCCTGCAGACAAACGATAACTTGTCGTCGCTTGCTGATTGTTTGCTGTCTCTATTGGTACCATAGACTCCCTTAATGACCCACTTACAAACTTTGAAATAATCTGAAAAGTGTTGAATTCATTCCAACCCTATCGCTTTTCAGGCTCAAAATGAGCAAGCACCAAGTTATATAACGATTCAGAGTCGAGCACGACGGCCTGCCCGCCGCTTTTATAAATCGCATCCACAACCCCCGCCGACTCGACATAGGTGTATAGATAAAATGGAGTCTTATTACCACTCGCCCTAATCGATTGTAATAACTTGAGCCCAGCTAATGAGTCTCCGTGGCGGCCCATGTCAGAGATCACCGCTTGATAGCTATACATAGATAACAGCATTAAGGCTTCTTCCGAAGTCACAGTGTTATAAACACCGATCCCCTTTTGCTCAAAAAAAGCTTTTTCTAGCAAATTATTTTCGGGATGGTCATCAACCCACAGCACTCGCCCTATCGAACCATTTTGTTCACTGTAAACCAGTTGCTTTACGGGTTCATTATGCTCAAGGGTTACACTGTTACCATGCTCGTGACTTGGACGACTAACATGCCAAAACTGCAATATCAGACCGAGTAGCAACAAAAATGCAATGACAAGCTTAGCAACGTTCTCCCACCAAACTGGCAGCCAGTTCAAACCGGCCTTACGCTGCGGATGTGAAGCTGCAGGCTGCGGCTTATCTTCTGCACGTTCAACCGTTCCCTTTTGCTCTGCTTTATTAGCGCGCTGCTTGTGCAACAATGCTTGTTGCTGGCTTTGCTGTGCTAACTCTGCCTGCTTTAACTCAACCTGTTCTAGCTCAGCCTGTTCTAACTCAGCCTTCTTTAGCTCAGCCTGAGCCATGAGCTGCTTGCCCAGCACCTGCTCTAAGCGATAACCGCGACCATGAACCGTATGAATGAGTGGGCCTTGGTAGCCAGCTTGGCTAAAGAGTTTTCGAGTATCGGACACAAGCTTAGATAAAGACATATCTGAGACGACCGTGTCTGGCCAGATCAGGCTTAAACAGTCTTGTTTACTGCAGTGTTCAGGGTAGGCCTGCGCCAAGGTAAGCAACAGAGTGATATTTCGTTCATCGATAGCCACACCATTGCCATCGATATACAGTTCTAATGCTTCACTGTCTATGGAGAACTCACTAAAACTCAGCATCATTGGGAGAAGAGCCTATGTTTTGTTGCAATGGTAGTTAAGCAACAATACTGCAACATAACACAAGATTTGGCAAAGACTGATTGCTAGGCCTTTGGTATTAGTGGTTGATTATTAACCGCCAACCACCAACTGCCACCACAAAAAGAAAGCCCCGCTATTGCGAGGCCTTGAATGGTAAGTCGTTGTAGTCTTAAAAATCGTTAAATCTTAATCAATCATCTTAATGGCACATTTAAACGACTCATTTTAGCAATGATCACAGCCTTACAAATTAGTCTTCAAGTAAACCCGCGATAGTCAACACCCCATGGGTCGTCGCGCCCGGAGACCAAAGGTGATCACCCGCATCAGAAAACGCCGAGGCTAAATCAATGTGCAACCAATTAGCTTGTGGCGAAACAAAGCGCCATAGGAACCCCGCTGCATTTGATGCACCGCCTGCTCCGCCGCCTTTCATTGGGCGACTGTTTGCCGTGTCTGCGTATGGGCTAGGGCAATTGTCTTTATGCCAAGGATCCAGTGGCAATGGCCAAACACGCTCACCCACAGCCAGTGCCTTTTGCTGTGCAAGCGCCAGCACTTCAGCCTTTGGCGAGAAAATCGCATTATAGTTAGTGCCAACCGCCATCACAGCAGCGCCTGTCAGTGTCGCAGCATCAATAATCAGTGGCGCACCGGTTTCTGATGCAGCTTGTAAACCATCAGCTAACACTAGACGACCTTCAGCATCGGTATTCACCACTTCAACTGTTACGCCATTTTTGTATTTTAAAATGTCACCTAGCTTATAAGCATGGCCACTAATCAAGTTTTCCGCGCAGCATAAAAACAGCTTAACGCGCTTATTAAGGCCAGATTTCATCGCAAGACCTAAGGCTGCGGTCACCGTTGCCGCGCCGCCCATGTCACATTTCATACCCAGCATGCCTTCTGAGCCTTTAATGCTATAACCGCCTGAGTCAAAGGTGATGCCTTTACCCACTAGTGCAACAGAGACTGGCGCGTCATCAGTTAATGGGTTGAAGTCTAACTCTAGTAATGCTGGGGGGCGATCACTGCCGCGACCTACAGCATGAATACCAATCCACTTTTTCTCTAATAGCTCTTCGCCTTCAATAATGCGATAGCTCACCTTGTCGCCACCGATAGTACTGAGCCACTTTGCCGCCTGCGTTGCCAGAACAACGGGAGAGAGATTTTCAGGTGTTTCGTTGATCAACTGACGCGCAAAAGTGGCGCTTTCTAGGCGACTAGTCAGCAATGCCTGAGTGGCATCATCGCCAGTCCAGTGAATAACAGGTGTTGTCATTGCGGTAGCAAAGCCTTGGGCAAATGCCCACTGCAGATCTAACGTCCATAGAGCGCCTGTCAGTGCCACTTGAGTGACCCCTTGCAGTTCGAGTTTGCGTGCGGCTTGCTGAACATGAAGCAGGGCGTCGCCCTCAATCAAATGAATACAGGCAACGTCGCCTTGAAAGGTAACATCTGCTCTGCCCCAATGGGCTGCAGCAGCTTCGTGAGTTAGGGTGACTTTCATTAAATCTATCATTCTAGGTCCTTTATATGAATCTATGTTGCCAAGACTGTAGCTATGTAGCCTGAGTTTTCGACAACCAGCCTATTTTTAGTGCAAGCAGTCTACTGGATCCTTATCTATTTCTAAAGGCAGCGCTTCAAACTGCGCAGCTATAGTAGTGGAACTATTTAAAGACAGGTTAAAGCCCTTAATACAAAATGACTGCTGTAGAACCACAGCTACAAAACCACTGATACAAAGCCTTCGCCATCCACCGCCAACTTTAACCAAAACTCTGTTAACCTATCGCAAAATCATTCATATAAAGAAGCCTTATGCAATTTATCCCTAGCTTCGAAAGTGGCGTACTCATCCAACGTTACAAACGCTTTCTAACCGACATTACCCTTGATAACGGTGAAGAGGTGACAATTCACTGCCCCAACACTGGCTCGATGAGAAACTGTTTATTTGTAGGTGAAAAGGTGTGGTTCTCCGTGTCTGACAATCCTAAGCGAAAATATAGCCGTACTTGGGAGCTAGCCGAAACACCTGAAGGCCATATGATTGGCATTAACACTGGCCGCGCTAATGCTCTCGCAGAAGAAGCGATTAACAACGGTGTTATCAGCGAACTGCAAGGTTATGGCTCACTACGCCGAGAAGTAAAATATGGTAGCGAAAATAGTCGTATCGATATTCTGCTCGAAGATGCTGATAAAGCTAACTGCTATATAGAAGTCAAAAGTTGTACTTTATTAGAAGAGGGGCAAGGTTACTTTCCAGATGCTGTCACTACACGTGGGCAAAAACACTTGCGAGAACTGATGGAAATGGTCCAGCAAGGTCAACGAGCCGTATTACTATTTGTTGTTCAGCATTCGGGTATAAATAGTGTGCAAGCTGCGGCGCATATTGACCCAGATTATGCCGCACTACTTAGCGAGGCTCATTTAAAAGGTGTAGAGATAATCGCCTATAAAGCCGACTCATCGCCTATAGAGACACGTTTGGTTAAATCCTGTCCAGTTAGGCTTTAATTCAAAATATAGGGTTGAAATTGTCCGTAATAGCGGACATAGTCAAAGAATAGACCCCGATTAACACAAATTATTTGCCTAGTATAAAGCTTTCTGGTATAGATAGCGGCCGTTATTAAATGACGCCCTACAACGCAAATGATTAACAGGAGATGCGTTATGCCTCAAGGCACTAGAAAACTTGGCGTGCTCGCTATCGCAGGTGTAGATCCTTACCAGGAAAAACCAGGTGAGGAGTACATGAACGAGGCTCAATTGGGTCACTTTAAGAAGATTCTTGAAGCATGGCGTAACCAATTGCGTGAAGAAGTCGATCGCACTCTTAATCACATGCAAGACGAAGCTGCGAATTTCCCAGACCCTGTCGACCGTGCAGCTCAGGAAGAAGAGTTCAGCTTAGAATTACGTGCTCGAGATAGAGAGCGTAAGCTTATTAAGAAGATCGAAAAGACAATGCAAAAGATTGAAGAAGATGATTTTGGCTTCTGTGAATCTTGCGGTATCGAAATCGGTATTCGTCGATTAGAAGCTCGTCCAACAGCCGATCAGTGTATCGACTGTAAAACGCTTGCTGAAATCAAAGAAAAGCAAATGGCAGGTTAATTTCTGTCTGAAGTGCGGAGCTTAGGCTCCGCTCTTTCGTTTTATTATCAGCACATGATTAATACGACTCCCTATATAGGCCGTTTTGCGCCGTCCCCATCTGGTCCTCTTCATTTTGGTTCATTAATCGCTGCCCTCGGCAGTTTTTTGCGTGCCCGCTCGCAAGGCGGAAAATGGCTGGTTCGTATCGAAGATATCGACCCACCACGTGAAATCTTAGGCGCAAGCAGTGCTATTTTGAAAACCCTTGAAGCCTATGGCTTAGAGTGGGATGACAGCGTGCTCTATCAGAGTCAACGCCTTGATGCATACCAAGCTAAAATTGAGCAGTTACTTGCTGATAATCAAGCTTATTATTGTCAATGCACACGCAAACAGATCCAAAGCATGGGCGGTAGTTACGACAGCCGATGTGGCACGTTATTACAGCCTCTGACACAAGGCGCGATTCGAGTACGTAATCCGTACGCAATCGAGCATTTTGTCGACCAGCATATGGGGCGAGTGTCAGTTGATAAAGGCTTTGCTAGTGAAGACTTTATTATCAAGCGTAGCGATGGATTATATGCTTATCAGCTCGCAGTCGTGCTCGATGATATTCATCAGCAAATTACTGAGGTGGTAAGAGGATGTGATCTGCTGGAGCCGACTTGTCGTCAAGAAAGCTTATATCAGATCCTAAAAGCACCGGTGCCCAAATGGCTACACTTGCCGTTAGCCTGTGCAGAAAAAGGCAGAAAACTGTCTAAGCAAAATCATGCTGCTGCGATCGATAATTTACACCCGCAAGCCAGTATTAACGCGGCCTTAGCTTTTCTAGGCCAACGTCCGGTGACTATGGAGTCTCACGTAAGTAAGATGATTGAACAGGCCGTGAGTCAGTTTGATTTGGCCAAGGTGCCAAAACAATCGGAAATACTGCTTGATACGTGAGATCAATCGTATACTCATTAAGCTTTAATTGAGTTATCATAGCGCACTTGTTTTTACCCAAATTAAGATCCAAATCAGAGGTGTCCCATTTTTCGCCGTATTAGCCAATTCTGTAAACAGCTATTTGAAGATAGTCCAAAAGCTGAAGAACACACACAGACAGGTCTTAGTTTAGAGGTCGTGTCTAGAAATGCGCACGCTATTTCTCGCAAACAGATCAGTGACAATGCGATCAAAGTACTCTATAGACTGCACAAGTCAGGCTTTAAAGCTTACTTGGTAGGCGGTGGTGTACGCGATATTTTATTGGGCTTGCAACCAAAAGACTTCGACGTTGTTACCAATGCCACCCCTGAAGAAATTAAACGCTTATTCCGTAACTGCCGACTAGTTGGCCGTCGCTTCCGTCTCGCGCATATCGTTTTTGGACGCGATGTCATTGAAGTTGCGACCTTACGTGGCCATCACGTTGATAGCGGTGAAAAAATCTCAAAGACTAATGAGTCGGGTCGTCTATTACGCGACAATGTCTATGGCAGTATTGATGAAGATGCCGAGCGTCGTGATTTTACCGTCAACGCCCTGTATTACGATATCAGCGATTTCTCTATTCACAGCTACGGCGGTGGATTACAAGATTTAGAGTCTCGTACTATTCGCTTAATTGGCGATCCTGAGACGCGCTATCGTGAAGACCCTGTGCGTATGCTACGTGCAGTGCGTTTCGCCACTAAACTGGATATGACTATTGAAGCGAAAGCCGCAGAACCGATTAAAGGTTTAGCGGGTTTGCTTAAAGATATTCCAGCTGCCCGCATGTATGAAGAAGTACTGAAGATGTTTTTCGCCGGAAAAGCGCTGCAAAACTTTAATATGATGCGTGAATTTGGCCTTTTCGAACCGTTATTCCCATTAGTAGAAACACTGCTAAAAGAATATCCAAACGGTGAAACCGCTAAGTTAATGCAAGAGATGATGCAAAGTACTGATGAGCGGGTCGCCCAGGATAAACCGGTTACCCCAGCATTTTTCTATGCAGCACTGCTTTGGTATCCATTGAGCCAGCGTGCCGATGATATTGCAGTAGAAAGTGGCCTATCAACCTATGATGCATACACTGCAGCTATGGGTGATATTATGGAGCAGCAATGCCGCTCGATTAGTATTCCGCGCCGCTTTAGCACTGTAGCCAAAGACATTTGGCAGTTACAACTTAGATTCGAGCGTAACAAGGGCACCAAAGCTTATCGATTTATGGAGCACCCTAAGTTTAGGGCCGCTTACGATCTACTCTTGCTACGTGGCAATGCTGAAGGCGGCCTTACCGCTAAAAATGCTGCTTGGTGGAAGAGCTTTGTCGAAGGCAATGAAGATCAGCGCAATGTGATTGCTCGCTCAGCCAATAAAGGCGGCCGTAACCGTAATTCTAATCAACGCCGACGCCGCAAGCCTGGTACAAAACCGGCGCCAAATTCTGCAGAATAATGGCTCAAGTATATATTGCATTAGGCGCAAACTTAGCCGATCCGATTAGCCAGCTCAATAGTGCTTGTGAAGCATTATTGAGTTTGGCAAGTCCGGGCTCTCTTGTCATTTCTCCCTACTATCGCTCAGCCCCTATGGGAGATGTCGAGCAGCCTGATTACGTTAATGCTGTTGCTGGATTTCACACCCGCTTGCCTCCTATTGAACTCCTCGATGCATTGCAACATATTGAAAACCAGCAAGGCCGTTTACGCGCACTTCGCTGGGGACCAAGAACACTCGACCTCGACTTGTTACTCTATGACGATCAACACATCGATATTCCTCGCCTAGTGGTGCCCCACTATGGCATGCGTGAACGCAGCTTTGTACTGGTACCTCTGAGCGATATCGCCCCAGAGCTCATCTTGCCAGATAATACGCCGCTATCGAGTCTTATCAATAAGTCATTAAAAGCAGAGTTAGTATTGGCACAAGCGTCAACTGTGAAATAACAGACATTCAGTCAATGTTGATTTCTGCTAGTATGGCGAGCATCTGTTTAAATAAATATTCGACACCGAGATCATTGAAGTTGAGCCTTTATTGGCATATAACAACCTCACAAATTGGGTTTTAAAATTACCATTATGTCCAAAATTACAAGTTCTACACTGCGTACCTTTAAGCAAGAAGGTAAGAAATTCACTGCATTAACGGCCTATGATGCCAGCTTTGCTAGCGCGTTCGATAGTGAAGGTATTGACGTGTTATTAGTCGGTGATTCAATGGGAATGGTACTACAAGGACATAGCGACACCCTGCCAGTAACGGTTGACGATATTGCCTACCATACTCGTTGTGTACGTCGTGGTATTGAGCGTTCACTGCTGATCGCTGATATGCCATTTATGAGCTATGCCACGCCTGAACAAACCATGATTAATGCCACAACGCTGATGCAAGCTGGCGCTAGCATGGTTAAGGTTGAGGGCGGTAAGTGGCTGCTAGAAAGTGTCGCGATGCTGACTGAGCGCGGCATTCCAGTCTGTGCTCATTTAGGACTAACGCCGCAATCAGTTCATGTTTTTGGTGGCTTCAAAGTACAGGGTCGTGACGCCGATAATGCCCAGCGCATTCTTGATGAGGCTAAAGCCTTAGAATCCGCAGGCGCACAGTTGTTGGTCGTAGAATGTATTCCAGCACCGTTAGCAAAAGCGATTACTCAAGCACTTACTATTCCGGTGATTGGTATTGGTGCAGGTAAAGACACCGATGGCCAGATCTTAGTTATGCACGATGTACTTGGGATCTCTAGCGGCTATATTCCCCGTTTTTCTAAAAACTACCTCAAGCAGACCGGTGAGATCCGCGCAGCTGTTCGTGCTTATATTGACGAAGTGGCTCAAGGCGCTTTTCCTGGCGAAGAGCATACCTTTAACTAATTATCTGCTCCTGGTCCATCCACTGGGAGCGCATTTTCAAATTGAGTGTTAGAGCAGTAAAACCATGATCACGACTCAATCTATTTCAGATATCCGTGCGCAAATCAAAGCATGGCGTCAAAAAGGTGAAACCGTTGCATTTGTCCCCACTATGGGTAACTTGCACTTAGGCCATATAACCTTAGTCAAAGAAGCTAAAACCCGTGCCGACCATGTCGTTGCCTCTATCTTTGTCAATCCGATGCAATTTGGTCAAAACGAAGATTTAGATGCCTACCCAAGAACCTTGGCCAACGACCAAGCCGCATTGACGGCAGCGGGAGCCGAACTGCTGTTCACCCCAACGCCAGCCATCATCTATCCAAAAGGAATGGATGCACAAACCTATGTTGAAGTACCGAGTATTTCAGAGCAGCTTTGTGGCGCTAGCCGCCCTGGTCACTTTAGAGGTGTGGCAACTATCGTCTGCAAGCTATTTAACATAGTACAGCCCGATATTGCGGTATTCGGACAAAAAGACTTTCAGCAGTTATTAGTGATCCGCACTATGGTTGAAGACCTCTCTATGCCGATTGAGGTTGTCGGCGTTGATACCATACGTGAAGCTTCTGGCCTTGCCATGAGCTCGCGCAACGGTTACCTAAGCGAGGAGCAAAAAGCTCAGGCATCACAGATTAAGCGCAGCTTAGACAAGATGGCCACGGCGCTCACTGCTGGCTTAGCAATTAAAGATGTTATAGCACAGGCGCAAGCCGAGTTAACCGAGGTAGGCTTTAAAAACGATTACCTTGATGTACGAAATGCCAATACTTTTGCTAGCGCGACTGCGGATGATAGCGAATTGGTCATTCTGGTTGCTGCCTATATGGGCTCGACACGATTGATTGACAATCTCGTCGTCAATTTGGCGAACTAACATTTATCTATCTGTGCTTGCAGTACTTGCGTTCAGTGCTTAAGTTCCAGTACTTGCGTTTAAGTGCTAGATTTAAGTGCTAATTTAAGTATCGGCCCATAAGCATTTTGATGCTGTGCAATTTAACGGTTCACAACTTAGTTTTGAGCCGTTTTTTATTGCACAAACATCAGCAGAGCTTGCCAAAAATGGCCATTCTCCACAGTTACAGCACCAATCACTAGATTAAAGAACCATCAAGCAATAGCTCCAAAAATCATCAAGTTAATAACTCATCCCTGCCTGCTATATAGGAGTTATCGATACTTTTAAAGTGCAATTTTTTAGTGTCAAAAAACTGGTGTTTTCAGTCAACTTAAGCCATAGTACGCACGTTGTTAATTTTTAAGTACTATTGTTAATCAAAAACAACCTGCACGCTAAATCAACATAGATTTACTGATATCGACTAAGTACTGTTATCGACGGTCAATAAGGATAGTTAGCCGGATGGCGAGAGTAATTTTCACTTTAATTTGCCTGATTCTTACTGCTTCTGCACAGGCCAATAGTATTTTTAAGTGCATAAAAAACGACAAAATCGTTTTTAGTCAGCAGTCGTGTCCAAAAGAATTCCGTCAGCATAAAATCGAGTATCAGCTAGGGATCACCACTGAAATCGATTCAGATAAACGCACCAAAGTGCAAGATCCGCTACAAGCCTTACTTAACAAAAAAACCATCTCTAAAAAACGCTTACTTCAACTACTTGATAGCGAAGTGTATCGCCTACGCCAAGAAAACAGCTATTACGAAATACTCAGAGCCAGCGAATTGCAAAAACTTGAACGTGACCGTTATTGGCAGAAGAAACCACTTAATGATCCTGAATATGTAGCATCACTCAAAGAGATGAATCTACACTTCGACCAACTCGTGCAAGTTAACGCTGATGCCATTACCCTGCTTAGTGATAGAAAATCATTGATAGAACAAGAAACCACTGCAGCAAACTAAGCAGTGATTGCTATCATCTCTTACCTACATATTTAAACAACATCTTTTAATGGCCGCCCGAGTCGACGACAAGGAGACTTTTCAAATGGATATCCAATCCCTTAATTGGCCTATTTTGTTAAAACAAAAGCAGCAAGACGAGCTTTTCTACCTTGACTCTATAGATGACTATGCAGAGCAGACAAGCATGCTCGCTGAGCTTCACAACGCCATCTTTATCGATAGTGATGGCAAAAGCTATCAGCTAGATAAGAGTCATCACACGCCATGTTTGCATTTGTGTTCACCTCAAATCGATTTTGAGACCCTGATCCAATGGACACGTCTGCATGCTAGCCAAGCAGGACACTGCTGCACCAGTAAACTCAGTGCTAAGGATATAAGGTCATTGTTTGAGATTATCGCGTTTATCGAGCATCAATAAGCCAATACAAAGATCAATACTAATACCAACAGAAACAAAAACGCCAACAGCAAAACTGTTGGCGTTTTTTCAATCAGCATCTCAATTGCTATTATACCAATTGAGATGCTGTAAGCGCTCAGCGCTGATCAACTTCTAAGGCCAATGCCGCGAGAGATCAAGTAGTAAGCCACACTCCACAAACCAACACAGAACCCCACCATCACAGCTACAGATAAGGGGATGCTCATATCTGCGTATCCCAAGAAGCCATAGCGAAATACGTTGATCATGTACACAACAGGATTAAGTGCCGACACGCCTTGCCAGAAATCTGGTAGCAGTGACAACGAGTAAAACACGCCGCCTAAGTAGGTCAAAGGCGTTAAAACGAAGGTGGGTACAATACTGATATCATCGTAACTCTTCGCAAAGACCGCATTGATTAAGCCGCCCAAGGAAAACAGTATCGACGTCAGCAACACAGTCACGACCACTAAACCTGCATGATGAATGGTGATATCCACAAAGAACATCGCCACCATGGTGACAATAGCGCCCACGCATAAGCCACGGGCAACACCGCCGCCGACATAACCGGCGATAATCACATAATGAGGCACTGGCGCAACAATTAACTCTTCCAGGTTTCGCTGAAACTTAGCGCTGAAAAATGATGAGGCCACATTAGAATATGAACTGGTGATCACCGCCATCATGATAAGGCCTGGCGCGATAAACTCCATATAGGACACCCCGCCCATATCACCGATCCGCTTACCAACAAGATTACCGAAAATTAAGAAATACAGCGTCATAGAAATAGCTGGCGGTACTAGCGTTTGTACCCAAATACGGGTGAAGCGGTTAATCTCTTTGGTTAAAATACTTTTAAAAGCCGTGAAATACAGCGCATTCATATTCATTTCACATCTCCGCTATTTTTACCCTTTTCAACTAACTCAACAAACAGCTCTTCTAGACGGTTCGCCTTGTTACGCATCGATAATACCTGAATACCTAACTCGCTGAGTTGCACAAATACGCTATTTAAGCCCTGCTCTTTAGCCACATCAACTTCCAATGTATGGCTATCGCTAAGACGGCATTCGACGCCGACAAGCTGAGGCTCTATGCTCAAATCGTCTCTTAAATCGAGAATGAAGGTTTCCATATTTAGGCGACTAAGCAGCGACTTCATGCTAGTGCATTCCACCAGCACACCTTTGTCGATAATGCCGATATTACGACATAGCATTTCTGCTTCTTCTAAATAATGCGTAGTAAGAATGATCGTCACGCCCTGGGCGTTGAGCTCAGTTAGGAAGGTCCACATTGAGCGGCGTAACTCAATATCCACCCCTGCGGTTGGCTCATCGAGGATAAGCAGCTTAGGCTCATGCATCAATGCGCGAGCTATCATTAAGCGTCGCTTCATACCGCCTGAAAGCTCACGGGCAGCGCTATTGCGCTTTTCCCACAAATCGAGCTGACTTAGATATTTTTCGGCTCTAGCCATTGCTACATCGCGTTTTACGCCGTAATAGCCAGCCTGGTTAACCACGATTTGCAGTACTGTCTCAAATTGATTGAAATTGAACTCTTGCGGCACTAATCCAATACACAGCTTAGCCAGTTCTAACTCTTTATCGATGTCGTGCTCGAACACAAAGACTTTACCCGCGCTCTTTTGTACCAGTGAGCTAATCACGCCTATCGTGGTCGATTTTCCTGCGCCATTGGGTCCTAAAAGTGCAAAAAAATCACCTTTATTTACCGTTAAGCTGATCCCTTTAACCGCTTCTACTCCGCCTTTGTAGGTTTTTTTAAGAGAGTCGATAACGAGGGCGGCTTCTGAATTTGCCATGGTTATTTCAATCCATTTGAAAGATATATAAAAACTCCCGCGATTGCGGGAGTCGATAAGGTAATTACGTCTCAAAATGAGCACTCAAATCAGTATGCAATCACAGCCTAATTCCAATGCCTATTTTGTTACGTAATTGATACCTAGTTAGTCCTCTAACGGGACAACTTTAGCGATGTAAGGCAGGTTACGGTACTGCTCTGCATAGTCGATACCATAACCAACGATAAACTCGTCAGGGATAGTAAATCCAATGAAATCAACTGGTACATCTACTTCGCGGCGTTCAGGCTTATCAAGCAACGTACAAAGGGCTAGGCTCTTTGGCTCACGTAGCATCAGCATTTCGCGCACCTTGTTCAAGGTATTGCCTGAATCAATGAGATCTTCAACGATCAGTACATCACGCCCCTGAATTTCAGACTGTACGTCTTTAAGGATTTTTACGTCGCGGCTGCTACTCATCTCATTACCGTAGCTTGATACCGACATAAAATCGATTTCAACATGACCTTTAATACGTCTGCAAAGATCTGCCATAAAAACAACAGAACCTTTCAACAAACCTACCATCAATAGACGGTCGCTATCAGCATAATGAGCATTGATCTGCTCAGCCAAAATATCCAATTTTTGATTGATCTCTTCAGCAGTGATCATCACTTCAGTGGTGTGTTTCATAAAACTCTCAGTAGTCGATGTCGCTAACGTTATGTTTGTCATAACCCCAACGATTCGTTAGTGCATGGTTAACGCCCAAATGGTCAAGAATTCGGGCGACCATGAAGTCTACCAGATCTTCAACCGATTTGGGATTATGATAAAAGCCTGGCGCCGCGGGCATAATGGTCACACCGAGCTTTGAAAGTGACAACATATGCTCTAAGTGTATGGCACTAAACGGAGTTTCTCGCGGAACAACGATTAATTGACCACGCTCTTTAATTACTACATCGGCAGCTCTTTCAAGCAAATTATTACTCATACCTGTGGCAACGGCCGCTAACGTACCTGTGCTACAAGGGCAGATAACCATCTGCTTAGGTGCGGCAGAACCCGATGCAGGCGGCGAAAACCACTCCTCTTTGCCAAGTACAATCAGCTCACCGCCGACGTCACCAAACTGCGCCAGTAGCTGCATCTTGGCTTTATCGCCATTAGCGCTCAGCTGCAAGCCTTGCTCTGTAGCCAATACTACCCTAGCGGCAGAAGAGATCATCAAGAACACCTGATAATCACTTTTCAATAAGATCTCGAGCAGTCTCAGTCCGTAAGGTGCACCAGATGCACCGGTCCACGCCAGGCTGATCGACTTTTCTGCTTTACGGTATGTTGAAGTCATGACTCATTATTTACCTGTTTGCTGCGAAGCTTAGTAAGCAGCTTTTGATGTAAGCCACCGAAACCACCATTACTCATTACAATAATAGTATCAGTGCTAGTCGCTTGTGCTGCGACCTTATCAACAATCTCATCAATATCGAATAAGACCTCGACCGGAATTGAAGCAGAGCGCATTGCAGAACTCACATCCCAGTCGATATTGCCAGCTTGATACAGATAAGCATTACTCGCTAACGCTAATGAGTTAGCCAAGGTATCTTTATGTACGCCGCTTTTCATGGTGTTCGAGCGCGGCTCTAAAATTACTGTGACTTTAGCGTCGCCTACACGCGCACGCATGCCATTAAGTGAAGTCGTAATCGCTGTTGGGTGATGGGCAAAGTCATCATAGACTTCAATCCCATTAACCGTATCAAGCAGCTCCATACGACGCTTAGGCGGTGCAAACTGAGTTAATGCAGCAATGGCAGCCTCAGGTTTAACGCCCACATGTCTTGCTGCTGCCATCGCCATAACGGCATTCTCAATATTGTGCTGGCCGATTAATTGCCAATCGAGCACACCTTGTGATTCACCATCGAAGAAGACTTCAAACTTATGACCATCTTCGGTCAAATTTACCGCATACCAACCCTGTGAGCTTTGTGCAAGATGATAAGTCTCTTGCTCGCTCCAGCAGCCCATATCTATCACTTGTTGCACGCTCGCCGCATCGGCAGGCCATATAACTTTGCCTTCGCCCGGCACGGTGCGTATTACGTGATTAAACTGACGCTGGATCGCTTTTAAATCATCAAAAATATCAGCGTGATCAAACTCTAAGTTGTTAATCACTAAGGTGCGAGGCTGATAATGTACAAACTTAGAACGCTTATCGAAAAACGCGCTGTCGTATTCATCAGCTTCTACCACAAAGAAAGATGAACCACCAAGACGGGCTGACACCCCAAAGTTTTGCGGTACGCCGCCAATCAAGAACCCAGGCTCATAGCCACAATCTTCCAAAATCCATGCGAGCATGCTTGAGGTTGAGGTTTTACCGTGAGTGCCTGATACCGCTAGCACCCAGCGCTGAGGCAAAATATGCTCAGCTAAAAACTGTGGACCTGAGGTGTACTTAAGGCCACGATTTAATACCGCTTCAACACAAGGGTTACCTCGGCTCATCGCATTACCAATCACCACCAAATCAGGCGCGTCATCTTCACTGCTACCGAGCTGAGATGGATCGAAGCCTTGGATAAGCCCAATGCCTTGCTCTTCAAGTTGCGTGCTCATTGGCGGATAAACATTGGCATCACTGCCGGTGACTTTGTGCCCTTCTGCTCTAGCCAATAACGCTAGACCGCCCATGAAAGTGCCACAAATCCCTAAAATATGTACGTGCATACCAGTCACTCTGATGAATGAAAAATCTGCCTCATTCTACCCAATTGCGTGCCAGTTTGGCAGTTAACTCGCGTTTAAATCTGTTGAGTCACACTCGGCCTTAGCACGGCATAGCTCATTTAAACTATTTACACCAGATTAGTGCCGTGATTTCTCGCCACTATTTCTCGCCACAGGGGGCATGTGTAACTTCACAGTTTTTACCAAAACTTCGACAAATGATTGCGCCCTATCACCTTGCTGTCATCGCGCTATTTAAGCATTCGGTAACATACGGTATAACTCCATCTTAACAGCGAGCTTCAATGGCACGCTTTATCATTATCGCTCAGTCAATACGCCTGTTTGCGCAAAAATCCTAAAGGAACCCCGCTATGTTTTTCATACATATGCTCTTGTTGTTAACTGTAATTTTTGTGGGGATCCGCCACGGTGGTGTGGCCTTTGGTTTACTCGGTGGTTTAGGTGTTTCGGTATTAGCGTTTGCATTTGGCATTGCGCCAGGCTCGCCCCCTATCAATGTAATGTTGATTATTCTCGCTGTCGTTGCCGCATCAGCGACACTTGAGGCCACAGGAGGCCTCAAACTATTGGTTCGCTACGCCGAAAAGCTACTGCGCAAACACCCAAACCAAATCGTCTTTCTTGGCCCTCTTTGCACTTATTCATTGACTGTATTGGTGGGTACGGGTCACTCGGTTTACCCGCTATTGCCGGTTATCTATGATATCGCCTATAAAAAAGGCATTCGCCCAGAGCGCCCGCTAGCAATAGCCACTGTAGCCTCGCAGATGGGGATCACTGCTAGCCCAATTGCAGCAGCGGCAGCGGTCGTTATTGCCACCTCGATGGAAAACAATCTCGATATCAGCTTGGTTGACGTACTCGTCGTCACGATTCCGTCGACCTTAATAGGTGTGTTAGTCGCATCAGCCTGGAGCCTTAAGCGCGGTAAAGATCTGGATAAAGACCCAGAGTTTCAAGCGCGCCTTCAAGATGAAGAATTTAGAAATAGCCTAGTTGATAGCGAAGTTGAAACTGACGATGTAGCTAAATCAGACAGCACCGCGAAGAAAGGGTTAAGTATTTTTCTACTGGGTATATTGTCGGTTATTGCCCTAGCCATATTCAGCGAACAACTGCTGCCTGAAGGGGTCAAGATGTCGGTAGCAATTCAGTTTATGATGCTATCGGTTGGTGCGGTGATATTACTGGCGACTAAAATTGATCCGAAGAAAATCGTACACAGCAATGTGTTTATCGCGGGTATGACAGCGGTGATCATTATCTTCGGTATTGCTTGGCTAAGTGACACCATTATTGGTCATCACAAAGCGTATTTGATTGAATCAGTTAGCGATATTGTTCATGCCCATCCCTGGTCATTTGCCATAGCAATGTTTACCGCTTCGGTATTTCTTAAAAGCCAAGCTGCAACGCTGACCATCATGCTACCGCTTGGATTCTCATTAGGTATTCCCGCACCTGTTCTTATCGGTGTCCTGCCAGCTTGTTACGCATACTTTTTCTTCCCGTTCTACCCAAGTGACTTAGCCGCCATCAGCTTTGATAGAACTGGCAGCACCCATATTGGTAAGTACATAGTGAATCACAGCTTTATCATGCCAGGCTTTATCGGTGTGGTAACGGCAACGGTTATAGGCTACTTTATCTCTATGATGGTCAATTAGTTTTAAACTAAAATAAAGCTGATTTAGTAAACATATAGTTAAGTTCTAAGGCGTCATATTTTGTATATACGACGCCTTTTTATTATCTCGATTTCATGCAGAGAGCACTATTTCATGCAGATAACCCTATGAGCCGCCAATTTTCAACCGATGACAGCCTTTTACTTGCCGATATTATTCAACTAAGGCGCGATGTAAGAGGTAATCGCTTTCTAGCTACCGATATTGATAATGACATCATGGATAAGCTACTCAACGCCGCCTTAAATGCCCCGTCAGTAGGCTATTCTCAACCTTGGCAATTTGTAGTCATCCGCTCTGATAACGTTAAACAACAAGTACATCAATCATTTGTTAAAGAAAATGCCACTGGCGCTAAGCAGTTTAGCTCTACTAAACAGCATCAATATCAGAACTTAAAGCTTGAGGGGATCATGGAAGCCCCGGTCAATTTAGCCGTTTTTTATCAACCAGTCTCAAAGCCCGTGCTGGGACAGACCAGCATGCCTGATATGGGTCGATTTAGCGTAGTTTGTGCGATTCAAAACCTCTGGTTAATGGCTCGCTCACTCAATATTGGTGTAGGTTGGGTCAGCATCGTCGATCCAGAAGCCATTAAAACAATACTCAATGCCCCCAGCAATAGTGAGCTTATTGGCTATCTATGTATTGGCTATGTTGAAGATTTTCTCTCTGAACCTGAGTTAAAAACTGCTGGTTGGGAAAAACAAAAAAACAAGAGCCAGGTGATATTTACCGAGAGCTTTAACTAATACCAAGCGGCATAAAACTATCGAGATAAACTAAAGAACCGCTCTGCTAGAAAAACCACATTAAAAAAAACTAATTAAAAAAATAGTTAAAAAAATAAAACCCTTTTTAAAAATGACTACGTTTATACATAACAAGATAAACAAACCTTGATAAATCTCATCCGTTTTTACTTTTGGAGTCATTATGAAATCATCAATTATCGCAGCACTCATCTCAGGCCTTATTGCTTCAACTAGCATGATAAGTACCGCTCATGCAGCCGACGGCCTAGATTTTCCTAGCCTCAACACTGTAGGCACAAGCCAGCTCACCGTAAAAGCGGATATGGCAGAAGTTAATGTTGAAGTGGTGATTAAAGCAAAGACCGCACTGGAAGCCAAAACAGAATCAGATAAAGCCGTGGCTCGCTTTTTACAACGCCTAGAAAAAGCTGGCGTTAATAAAGAGCGAGTGCAAAGCGCCAATATCAGCCTACAACCGCAATACCGCTATGAGAAAGATAAGCCTAATCAGCTTACCGGTTATAGCGCTAGCCGCCGCATCAAGGTCACAGTGATGGATTTAGCTAAGCTTAATAGCATCCTTGATTCAGCCCTTGAGCAAGGGATAAACCGCATCAATAACATCGCGCTAAAGTCGAGTAAAGAAACGCAATATGTTGAACAAGCAAGAATGGCCGCGATAAAAGATGCCCAACAGAAAGCGAAGATGCTGGCTGAAGGGTTTGGGGAAAAACTCGATGGTGTTTGGCAGATTAGTTACTTTGAGCAGCGCCCTATTCAACCGGTAATGTTACGTATGAACTCTGAAGCAGCAAGCTTCGATGCAGCTCAAACTTACCAGCAAGGGCAGGTCGTGATCCAAGATAGAGTCGAAGTGACCTATCGCTTAAAATAGCCTTATTAGGTTAAATGAAGTAGAAAAAAGGCTTACCCAGTTTCAATTTCAACTAGGTAAGCCTTTAATGTTATTAAAACTATACCCAAACGACTTGAACATGCTCATTTCAGAGGCCTTGCGCGAGTTCAATTCTAGGCGTATTAGCGTAGGAATGGTAACTCCCTTTTAAGCTAGTGCAACAACGAAGTGGGCTTGCGCAAAGCCTTCTTCGATGGGGTTTAATGCACTTTCTGCTGCGTTATTGATCTTGCTAAGGGAACAACCATTAACTGCAATCAACGCCTTGCTTAAAGCGCATTAAATTCCCACTGAACCCTGCATCTTCAGGTGGCTTGAGTATATATACTACAGAATAAAGCGTACGCCTATTGCAACACCATCATCTTCAGGTTTACCCATCAGCTTTTCTTGCTCTTTATTAGTACTGTCAAAGTTACTCAAATCTTTACGGCCTTCAAGATAGAAAATAACACTGTTTTGCCAAATATAGTGCCCGCCGGCAACGAGTGATTCACGCTCAAAAATATCACCGTTATAAGCGTCTTCATATTCGTCACCCGCCTTTAAGATGTTGTACGAGATAAATACCTTAAAGTCATCTTCAAATAGGTAGGAGAAAAGTGACTCTAGACCCGTTGCATCCGGGATAATCCGCCCAATATTATCGGTATCATGGTATTGCTGTTGATTGGCATTTAATGCCGCATAAAACCCGTCGTCGTCCCATGCTCCCCAGGTAACACCGCCACCATAAATATAATCAGTTTCGGTTAGTCGCGAACCATTAGACGATCTCGCTTTAAACTCACCAAAGTTGGCACCAGCAGTGAAGGTCAGCCTATCGGTTGCATCAAGAGTCAGGCCTGCACCGTAGGTATAGTTATACTCAACATGAGTGACTGTTGCAGGAGTCGTTACCATTGCCGCTACTTGGTCTACCGGTTCGATAACATCGAAGGAGTCATCTTTTAACTGTGCCTGCAACGCAAAACTAAACATACCAAAGCTGTTACGGTACTGCAGTGCTTTATCGGCACGGCCCGTACCATTAAAGGAGCCATCTCCTTGATAAGTGTATGTACCAGATGCATTACCATCCCATACAAAGCCATAGTTAGTATTATAAACAACGTCATACCATGCCCCCCACTGCTTACCAATAGCGAGGGAGCCAAGCTTGTCATGACTAACACCGACATAGCCTAAGCGATTGCTCAGAAAGTTATCAGTGGTGGTTTCAAAGAAACTTTCACTGCTATATGACAGGTTCGTATCACCAAAAGGGTTTACCCCCCACTCGAGCTTAGCGTAGGCCTTCCAGTCATCAGACATCTCACGTGTAAAACCAATATTGACTCTAGAGCTACCGTTTACGACTTGAGTCTGTCCTTGGGTATCGATAATACGTGCATCAAGGTAGCCGCCAATTCCTATGGAGTTTTTATCATCTTTATAGATTTCAACAGCGAAAGCCGATGGCGTTAAAGCCAATGTGGCAAGGGGTAATATTGCTAGCGCTTTTTTCATGGGATCTCCAACCTTGGTTATCTATTCATCAATCCGTTTAGCGAACATCCTAACTGAAATAGTCTCGCGCTCTAGCACGAATAAAATTCAGCTCTCGCTAAATAAAAAACATAGCAAACAAATGACTTAATACAAGTTTTGGCAGACTTAATCACTTGAAAACAGTGAAATAGGCTTATACTCATTCAGTCACGGGGAAACATGTGGAATATGATAGGGGAATAGTGGTTTCGAACTTAAGCGTAACTCTGGATAAAGTACACCGCATTCTTGCCTGAAAATTTGGCCTTATAGAGTCCCTTGTCCGCCTGATTAACTAGCTCTGTTAAACACCTTTGCTGCTCAGTTAACGCCGTAACACCAATACTCACGGTCAACTCAATAGTCACATCGTCAAATGTATACGCTTGAGCGGCAATCCCCTCACGCAAACGGTCGGAGATCTGCATCGCCTCCTCTTGACTTGTCTCTGGCAAGACAATTAAAAACTCTTCACCACCAATTCGGCCAATTAAGTCTCTCTCTCTTAGCCAACGAGCACCACGTTTCGCCACCGCTTGAATGGCGAGATCACCAACATAATGGCCGTATTGATCATTAATGGATTTGAAGTTGTCGATATCGAAAATGATCACCGCTAAACGTCGCTGCTTCTTAAGCGCTTTATCGACCATACGCTGCCCAAGGCTAAAGGTATGCGCGCGATTAGCAATCCCCGTTAGAAAATCGGTTTGTGCACTAAGCTTAAAGGCTTTGCGTGATTGCCACAAAAACAAGATTGCGATCAGAAGGACTGTGGCCACTAAGAAGAAGATGCTTAACCTTAAGTCATAGATGCGCTCTTTATCGACCACCGCCGCTAAACTCAGCTCATTAATCGCTAGCTTGTTCGCTAGCAGTAGATTCTCGAATTCAGCGACTTTAGAGTTATGATCTAAGGCTAAATCAATCACTTCATTATCAATAATCTGATTATTAGTTTGCCGCTCTTGATCGATCACTTCTAGCAAGATGTTTACCGCAGTTAAGTAATGCTGCTCATCCAAGGCAATAATCGCATTAGCCTTTAGCGTCAAACTGGTCATATTTTTAGGGAAACTACGGTCTTGTTTAAAAATACGCGCCATCGCCGCTGCTCTTTCAACATCTCCGGTTCGCAAATAGGCTTCGGCTAAAAACAGGTAACCACTACTAATAAAGTACTGTTCTTGAGTGGTTTGTTGCAAAGATAGCGCTTTTTCTAAGTGCTCAATCGCTGTGACATACTGGTGTGTTGCCAGTGCAACTCGACCTGCATTAAGCTGGGCAAAAAAACCAAAGTCGATAAACTCTGGCGCCGACTCCGTTAATTTAAATTGCTGCTCAATATTATGCTTTGCCTTGTCCCAGTCACCGAGCTTAACCGCTTCACTAATCATATTGTGCTGCATGTTAAACATATCTTGAATATCGTCTATCTCACTCCATGTTTGATAGGCTTTTTCAAAGTTGCTATAGCCACGTTTATGTAAACCGACCGTACGGTAAAGCGACCCTGTAGCGTTATAAATCATCGCCTTACGGTTATAATTAGTATTGGCTTCAGTTTCAATAAGCAGCATAGCTTCATCAAGCAAGGCAATGCCTTGATGAACATTGGTAACCTTGTTATAGCAAAAAGCATTTTGGGTCAGTGTTTTGGCTAGGAGCTCTTTATCGCTTTGTTGTCGGGCCAATACCAAGGCTTTTTTTCTGTCGACGCAATAAACCAGGGGATCGTTGCTCTTTAAGTAGAGAGCAAAAGAGCGCTCTAGGTAACTGTCGATCAAAACGTTAGATGCACCAAGCGGCTTTGCGATGGCTATAGCTTGATCGTAGCGGGCAATCGCTTGATCAAGTTGACGGTTTTTTTCATATTGCTGAGCATACAAAAAATGCAGTTGGGCTTGGTCTTGAATACTGGCGTGAGTAAAATTTAAATCGAAACTATCAAGAAGGGTCAGTCCATCGGCCGTAGAAGCGTCAGCAAGCTGTTGCTCTAAAGATTGTAATGATTGTGATACTTGCGCGCATATACCCGCTACAGAGGCCAAATAAGCCACTGTAAAAAGTATCATTGTCTTTAGCCATTTTGTTGCAACAAGCACTGCCAACCCAGGTTCTTTTACAAAAATCCTTAACCAGCTTAACACAAACACCTATCCTGTATATAGGCTTGATTTAATAAGGACTTATCATTAGAAGCCCCCCTTTACATAGCCCATATTTTTTATGCTAAAACAGCAGAAAATCGCTTCATATTAATATCAATAAGCAATGAAGATAACGGTAAATATCAATATTAAACACACAAAAGGCTAGCGACCTGCGCTAGCCTTTTGTACTGAATCGACACCAGCAAGAACATGACGGATTAACGCTTCACTACAGCTTGTTCTGTACATTAACTCGCTTTATCTAGTGCCTGCGCCACGTCGCTAATGATGTCATCAATATGTTCGATGCCCACTGAAATACGCACTAAATCCTCTGACACCCCAGCTTTGGCTAATTCTGTTGCATCCAATTGCCTATGAGTGGTTGAAGCAGGATGACAGGCTAAAGACTTCGCATCGCCAATATTAACCAATCGCAAAATCATCTGCAGTGCATCAATAAAGCGCCCCCCAGCCACTTTGCCATCATCGGCCTTTATTCCAAAACTGATGATCCCTGATGCCTTACCACCTGTAATTTTATGGCAGTTATCCTGAAACGGGCTATTTTCAAGCGCAGCATAGTTCACCCAGCTCACCTTGGGGTGCGACGCTAAATACTGAGCTAAGGCCAAAGCGTTGTCACAATGACGCTCCATTCTTAACGCCAAGGTTTCTAGCCCTTGTAACAGCAAGAAAGCGCTCTGAGGCGCTAATGCGGCGCCAGTATTACGCAGCGGCACAACGCGGCAACGGCCAATAAAGGCTGCCGGACCGAATGCCTGGGTATAAACCACACCATGGTAAGACGGGTCGGGCTCATTGAGTAGCGCAAAACGCTTAGGCTGCGCTGTCCAGTCAAACTTGCCACTATCGATAATTGCGCCGCCAATAGTGGTGCCATGGCCGCCGATGTATTTAGTCAAAGAATGGATAACGATATCTGCACCATGTTCAAATGGTTTACACAGCACAGGCGTGGCAACCGTGTTATCTACAATCAAGGGCACACCGTGCTTGTGAGCAATGGCAGCTAAACGCTGTAGGTCAACAATATTGCCCGCAGGATTGCCAATCGATTCGCAAAATAGCGCCTTGGTTTTATCATCAATCAATGCATCAAGCTGCTCGAAATCATCAAAGCCCGCCATACGTACTTCAACACCTTGACGCGGCAAAGTATGAGCAAACAAGTTGTAGGTGCCGCCATAAAGCTGGCTGGTGCTAACGATGTTGTCGCCCACTTCGGTGAGCGCTTGAATCGCATAGGTAATGGCCGCCATACCCGATGCAAGTGCGAGGGCACCGATGCCGCCTTCTATCGCCGCAAGGCGCTGTTCAAGCACATCAGTCGTTGGGTTCATGATGCGAGTGTAGATGTTGCCAGGCACTTTTAAGTCAAAGAGGTCTGCACCATGCTGGGTATCATCAAAGGTATAAGAGGTCGTTTGATAAATTGGAACCGCTGCAGCCTTGGTGGTCGCTTCCGATTTATATCCGTGGTGCAGAGCTAAAGATTCGAGTTTCATCGCGTCATGTCCTATTCCATTTGATTGAAATACGAACATAACAGTTAGCCATCTAGAAGTCTAAATAATTTTAAAGCCCGAACTTTAAAGCTAAAGTTTGAAAGCTAGAGTTTTAAAGCTAGAGTTTTAAAGCTAGAGTTTTAAAGCTTGGGCTTAAACTCAAAGTCGCCTGCATTGTAAACGCGACTCGATGGCCCAAGCTGCCCCAATGGTGCAGAGCTAATACAGCAATCTTAAATCTTATCGAGTATTTCCGGCTCAAACTGCTCAGGCGTAATGGTTAACCCTAACGCTGCTATCTTTTCATTTAGCTGCGCCTGATCTTGCTCTACTTTGGATATCGTCAGTGTGTTGTCATCGAGGGTGTAAACCTGCTTTAAGCTAGCAAAGTAAAAACTCAAGATGATAAACGCATTGGTGTCATCATTGTCTGCTGCTGCTTTTATCTTGGCTAATTTTCGATAAATTTGGTTATGTAACTGCTTTAAACGCCAAACGTAATACACTTCTTTGAAAAACGGCTTTTGCTTTTGACTATTGAGCACCGCACTGCAGGTGGCGAGTGCTAAAAGCACACCAATAAAGTTTAAATGAAAATTCCCGGTTGATTCACCACTCGCTGACACTGGAGCACCAAAAAAGTGGATCAGCAACGCGCCAAAAGCTAGCGCCAATATTGCCAAACTTGCCACGAACCCCATGATCACTAGGTTAGTGCTCTTACGATAGCTTTGCTTATCAACTTCCATCAATTGCATATGGGTTCTCTTATTTAAAGTCGTTATTTAGCCGATGAATAATGCCATGGCCGCGATGAGTAAAGTATATTGCAAGTAGCGCTTAGCCGCTAAAACTAAATATTAAAATGCTAAATGAAAGCACGCTAGCAATATACCCAGCATCATATGGAGTAGTGTCTAATTGGTAACGAGCCTCGACTACTTAAGCCACACCTAAATAACCCAACCGAGTTCACAAGTTTCATTAATTACTCGATTAGCGGTAAAAACATCTAGACGTCTAAATTGACAGACGTCTTTCAATCTCATATCCTCTCAACTATTGAGATGTACCATTCTATGATTTAGCTAACACTAATGACGAGTCTGTTCCAGCTAGGAGGGCGATGGGAACAATGGTTCAAAGACTGATTGAAGATAAGAGAGATAACATTGACGACTTCCAGTAATGCCCCACAAGCCCAAAACACCGCTGCGGCCACGGCCCCATCATTTTTAGCCCTTACGCCGCTATTTTTGTTTTTAGCGCTATTTATTGGTGCTGGCGTTTACTTTCAAAGCCAAGGCGTAGATTTTGCGTTTTATCAGCTACCCAGCGTAGTGGCAATTTTACCGGCCATTATCTTTGCCATTTTGATTTCAAAGCAAAAGCTTAATCAAACGATTGAAACCTTTATCGCAGGCATCGGTCACTCAAATATCATTGCCATGTGTATGATTTATTTGTTAGCAGGTGCCTTTGCCGCAGTCGCTAAAGCAACCGGTGGTGTTGATGCCACTGTCGCCTTAGGTCTGTCTCTAGTGCCATCTAACTTATTACTACCTGGCTTTTTCGTGATAGCGGCATTTATCGCAACAGCCATGGGTACCTCGATGGGCACCATCGCAGCAGTAGCCCCTATTGCACTTGGCGTCGCTAACGAAGCGCAAATTGACTTAGCCATTATGGCTGGCGCGGTGATCTCTGGCGCACTATTTGGTGACAACTTATCTATTATCTCTGACACCACGATTGCAGCCACTCGTACTCAGGGCTGTCATATGAAAGATAAATTTAAAGAAAACCTTATCTTCGCTATTCCGGCTTCTATCATCACTTTAGTGATATTTACTCTTGCCGGACAAGGTCAAGCTGAGGTTGCACCGCAAGATGTCGACTTCATCAAAGTCATCCCATATCTAACCATTTTGTTTTTAGCCGTTGCTGGTGTAAACGTATTTGTTGTACTCACAATCGGTATCTTACTCGCAGGTATTACTGGCATAACCACCATGGATTACGGCGTGATCCAGTTCGGCCAAGATATCTATGCAGGCTTTGGTAGCATGCAAGAGATCTTCATTTTGTCTATGTTAGTGGGCGGTTTAGCCGCACTAATGCAGCAGCAAGGTGGCTTAGCTTTTGTTAGCCAACAAATTGAAAAGCTGATCGGTCGTTTCTCTAAAGCTAAGGGCGAAGCATCATGCCGCGCATCAGAGCTGGGGATAGCTGCTATCGTGGCAACCACTAACACTTGTGTGGCTAATAACACGGTATCGATTGTAGTTACAGGCGATATTGCTAAAGATCTCGCGCAGAAGCATGGCGTAACACCAAAGCGCGCCGCCAGTATTCTCGATATATTTTCATGTATCATTCAAGGGCTTATCCCATACGGTGCACAGGCGCTATTAGTGGCTTCAACCTTTAGCCTATCTCCGCTAGATGTTGTCACTCACGCCTGGTACTGCATGATCTTAGCTGTGGTAGCAATTGCGATAGTCATCTTGCGTAAACGTCATTAATCAGGCAGTTTAAAGATAGGGTCAGGAAGACCCTATTCTATTAATCAAGGAGTACATGTAGATGTGCTCCTTTTTTATTGTTCGAAAATAACAATAAGCCGGGATCACATGGACGATAAATTACAAGAACAATCAATGCAGTACGACCTTCACCGCCTAGTGGTAGTGATGATTTTTATTGGCGCATCAATTGCGGCAGCAGGCGTCTCTTTATCCGTCTGGTTTGAATATCAAAATATCGGCTTCGATGTATTAAACCGCCGCGCAGACTTTCTCGGTGATTACACCGCCACCCGTTACGCCTTTATTTACAATATGTCCTTAATGATCGCTGGACTGTGCATTTTACTGTCGATGCTAGGGTTATACTTACTTCGCCTTGGTTACTTTAGTCACTATTTGTCGCTTATTGGGGCCGTCGTGGGCTTTGCCATTATTTTAATGGGCGTATTTCCGATTAATTATCTTGAGCTACATAGATTAGTATCCACTTGCTATCTGCTTGGCACCGTGTTGATGTTTTTCCTCTGTATTAGCGATAAATTTAACCGCCATTCTATTTGTAGCTGGCCAGTGTTTTTTTTCAGCGTACTGGGATTTATCGCCGCATCAGCGCTAGTGTTTCAGCTTAACTGGCGCACGTTAGACTTTGATCCCTGTATCAATCACAATATCAAACTGCATTTTTGTTGGCCCGCCATTACCATGTGGTGCCTGATCAATATCGTCATGCTTTGGTGCCTTGCATTCGCGTGGAGCATACGTAAAATTGCAATTAATAATTACCTCGAACTGTCACAGCGTTATCTAGCTGGAGAGCATTAAGCCCATCCATGAGACTTGCAAAATACCTTGCCTTAACCGGCTGTTGTTCCCGCCGCGCCGCGACCCGCTTGATAAGAGACGGACAAGTTAGTATTAATGACCGCCTTGCTAACCATGTTGATAGTGTCACGATTATTGATACTGCAGATGGCCAGCAATGTTTAGAGCAGATTTATGTAAACCAAGAGCTTGTTCGCGCCGTTGAAGCTAAAGCGTATTGGTTATTTAATAAAGCCGTTGGCACCGACAGTCGCCTACTGCCAGACCTGCCCAACAGCCTATTGCATCTGTTGCCTGCGTCACCCCGCCTCTACCCTATCGGCCGTCTCGATAAAGACAGCCGCGGCCTACTGATATTAACCAACGATGGCGAGCTCACTCACCAGTTAATGCACCCCGATTTCGGTCATGCTAAGACTTACCATGTGCAAGTTGACCGCGATTTTGATGATGCTTTTCTTGCAAGCATGGCCGCTGGGGTGAGTTATAAAGATGTCACCACTTTGCCGTGTGTGATGCGTCGTTTGGACTCTGATAAGTACCAGATTACTTTAACTCAGGGGTTAAACCGTCAAATTCGGCGTATGTCTCAGGCGTTGGGGTTTAAGGTTATCGACCTTAAACGGGTATCGATTCAAAGTTTGCAGCTTGGGAATTTGCCAGAGGGTTCTATGCGACCTCTGAGTTCCGTTGAATTAGCTGAACTGTTGGGTTCTGTTGCTTGCCCAGAAAGCAGCGTTTGACTTAGCCTTACCGGCTAGGGGATTAAGTTAGACTGCGTCTAACCAGTTCTGTTGAAGGCAATCAAGCTGCGCTTGATAAAAGTCGTGGCCTTGCCACATATCAGGCTACGCCGACCTTTAAGTTAGACTGCGTCTAACAACTAAAGTCGTGAGCATGAAACTCAACCCAAACCACAAGATCAAAAAAGCCGAAACACTTTCATGTTTCGGCTTTTGCATCCAAAAGACCTATCTAACCTTGGTCTATAAGGTTAATTAACAATTTCCATCTCTTCTAGCAGGTTATCTGCATTATCCAGATACTTCATCACCCAAAGCATATAACGGCTATCAACCTGGATAGAACGGTTAGTCTGTGGATCGTAACCCCAATCACCGATAATACTCTCGTATACGCCGTCAAACAGCAGCCCCACTAGCTCAGCACGGCCATTTAAGGTTGGTGAACCTGAGTTACCACCTGTGGTATCAAGCGTCGATAGGAAGTTAACTGGTACTGAGTCTAGTGATTTTACATAGTAATCACCGTACTGCTTGTTAGCGATAAGCTCTAACTGCTTAGCTGGTGCGTTAAATGGCTCTACACCTGTGTCTTTCGCCAAGATACCTTCAAGGCGAGTAAACGGCACCGCTTTAAGCCCATCTTCTGGTGAGTACCCTTTCACATGACCAACAGTAACACGTAGGCTTGAGTTGGCATCGGCGTAAACCGGCTTACCTTGCTCAAGGTTATAGGCGATGATGGCGTCCATATACATAGGGCGCACCTTCATTAGCTCACCTGCTAACTGCTTCTTGTCATTTTCACGCTGCATACGCTCATCGAACGTGGCTACTGCGTACTGAATGAACGGGTCATTTGATTGCTTGAAATCAGCAACTGATTTGTCCATCCACGCTAAACGAGTGTCTTTGTCTGAAAGCTGGGTATCGGCATACATCTTATCCAGCGTTTTATTTAGCTCGGCCGCGTTAAAGTTGTTAGTAATACCAAACGCTTTATCAAATGCTGGTAGGCGCTGATCTTGTGGCAGCGCTGCGTAACGGGTTATGAGATCCGCTAGCATGGCTTTATCAACACTGGCTGCATAGCGGCGCTCAATGCGCTCCATGCCAGAGGTAAAACGGGTCATATCGCGGTCTTGGAAACCTGGCTCACGTTGCATATCTGGCAATGTTTTTTCATTCGCTAGACGATACAAACGGTTAGCTGTACTCAGCATGGTGCTGTAACCCATGTAGCTCAGCAGTAAATCACGTTCTTGGCCTTGTTGGCTCTTAGCGATTAACTTATCAAGCTCAGCCAGTACTTTGCCGTATTGCTGCTCACGCTTCTTGTCCGCTTTAATCCAGTTAGCTAACTCTTGCTCTAAGCCTTTACGGTCGTCAAGCATGGGCGATTTGCCGTAGAACTCGATCATCGAGGTAAAGTTTTTAGCATAATTTGCTAGGCCTGCAATTGAGCTTTCATACTTAATGCGCTCATCACTGCCTTCTGGCGCAGTTTCTTTGATGATTGCAATTAAGCGTTCACGTAAGACTTTACCTTCTGGATATGCCCACTCAAATTGATTTTCAACTTCGTTGGCGGTGCGGTAACGGTTGGTACGCCCTGGGTAGCCCGCGACCATCACAAAATCACCTTCGCTCACGCCTTTAGCCGACACTTTCAAGAAGCTCTTTGGCTCGTATGGCACGTTGTCTTTGCTGAAATCTGCAGGCTTGCCGTCTTTAGAGACATACGCGCGGTAGAATGAGTAATCACCTGTGTGACGTGGCCACATCCAGTTATCAACGTCGCCGCCGTACTTACCAACGCTAGCGGCTGGGTTATACACTAAGCGCACATCGCGAATTTCTAGCTGCTTAACGAGGTAATACTCAAGGCCGCCGTGAAAGCTATAAACTTTACAGCGGTAGCCGTCTTCTTTTTCACACTCGGCGACTAAGCCTTTTTCTTTCTGCTCAATGCCTTTGTAAAATGCATTACCGGTTTCGCCCTCAAGGCCTTTTTTCACCTTGTCGGTCACGTTAGTAACACTTTCAGTCACGAAAATGCGTGAGCCCGGTGTTGCAGCAAGCTCTTCGCCAAACGACTTAGCTAAAAAGCCATCGCGTAGCAGGTTATTTTCGGGCGTTGAATTGTACTGGATTGAGCCGTAAGCACAGTGGTGGTTAGTCACCACTAGGCCTTTTGGTGATACAAATGATGCCGTACAGCCACCTAGGCTGATCACGGCATTCATAGGAAATTCGGTCAATTTTGAAATCGAATTAACGTCGATTTCTAATCCCTTCGCTTTCAGTTCATCTGCCATGGCAGGAAGTTGATGAGGCTGCCACATACCTTCGTCAGCTACGGCACCAAAAGAGGTGGCGATAGCTGCTGTCAAAAGCCATTTTTTCATTTTATAAGTCCATTTTTATATTATTTTTAAAAGCATTTATTATGAGTATTTTTAAGATTTTTTGTTGATTGCTTGTGCTTCGATAGTCAATTTTGTTGGGCCCGAAAAACAAAAAAGCCGAGCCATTATTTTCATAATCGAGCTCGA
Organism: Shewanella sp. 0m-8; assembly: GCF_052977265.1. NCBI lineage: Bacteria > Pseudomonadati > Pseudomonadota > Gammaproteobacteria > Alteromonadales > Shewanellaceae > Shewanella > Shewanella sp. 0m-8. The sequence continues at coordinate 62,625 of NZ_JBRIMB010000006.1, forward strand.
CTTTATCATAAGATGCTATGTTGATAACAGATTCAGAATTAATCTCTTACAAAGCTGTTACCTAATCTAATTGATATACTTATTTGTCTATAAGTAGATTAATCTTAGCAAATTATAGCGCCACCCATAGCTGGGCTAGAATAATGGTTGCCCCTGCAACCCCAGCTAAAGCAAGTGCCGTGTTACCGCCACACACCTGATAACCGCCTAGGTTCTGCTTACGCTGACGTAGTGCCATCGCTATCGGTAGGAAGATAATCATCACCACTAACGGAATCGCAGCGTAACCAAGCACCTTGTAGAAACCATCTGGATAATAAAGTGCACACAATAGCGGTGGCACAAAGGTCAGCAGCCAGGTTTGTGCGCGGCCAGCTAGGCCTTCTTTAGCGCGAGTGAGTTCGGCAATATAGTCAAACAAGCTCATGGTTACGCCAAGGAATGAGGTCACCAATGCCAGGTTAGCGAATAGATCGATGAACTGCTGCAAAATTGATGATTCAGCCACACCTTGCAGTGCGCTAACCAACATAGGTAATGAGCCGCTAAATTCATACACGGTTTTGCCACCTAAGGTACCAAGTGTCACCAACAGCCACAGGATATAACACACCAATGGAATGGTTGAGCCGATAATCAATACCTTACGCAATGACATCGCGTCACCATCTAAGTAGCGCACAATCGTGGCAATACACACATGAAAACCAAATGAGGTGAATACAATTGGAATTGCCGCTAACCACAGGTTGGTTAAGTCACCACTACTAACCATGCCTTCAGTCGAGTTGCGCATCAGTAGGCTCATATCCACTTCTGGTAGCAAGTAAGCGACCACAATCACAAGTAATGCGATCATTGAGGTAAACAGTACCCGTGAAACTTTATCAATCCAGCGCACACCAACCGCAATCAAACCACCGAAAATAGCGGTAAATATCAATACAGCAAGCTGGTTGTCCATCTTCATACCAACCAAGTCCATCTTAGACTCAAGCAGCGATGAGCCGCCCATCAGATACACCATGGTTAAGGCGAATAATAAACTTAAGAATGACGCTCCCTGAAAAATCTGCCCCACTCGGCCTAATGTTTTGCCGGTAATAGAGTGCATATTAAGACCCACACCCGTGCGCAGGTTAATTTCAAGCATCAATAGAGAGGTATAGATTGATACGCCCCAGATGGCGATGAGTAAAAGCAGTGCGGGAAGTGTACCAAGTGAAGCTGTTGCCAGAGGCAGGGCTAACATGCCGCCACCGATTGCAGTTCCGGCGACAATGGCAACTGAGCCAAGTATTTTTGAGTTCACAAAATTGTCCTGTTAAATTTTATAATTTATTTTTGTAGGTCAGATTTAGAACGACTTTGAGGGAGAGGATTTTGCAAGTTAACAATAACATTAACAGCCCCCAATCGAATCTGGTCATCATCGACCTTGCGATTCCAATTGGCCCCAACGGCTAGTTAAATAATACGTGTATTCACCTTATCAACATAGCCACTGAGGCTGGATAAATCGTGGAAAATACAGTGTGAATTGCTTCATTACGGCTCTACTCTAAAATTGACTGAGTTGACATTACCAGCTGCGTCCCTTGCTAGCAAGCCATCTAAGCCACTAAAAACCAACTTGGCACGAGTTATTAACTTGCACACAAAACTTAAGCAACACTAGGCTGACCCGCTGCTGATTTTCACAAAAATATAGGCTATTTCCACGCCAACGGCGTTGAAAAATACAACGCAATCGCTATAATGCCGCCTCCGCTTCAGGGGAGTAGCTATCAGTAGAATGACTCACAATGATTTAAGTCTTCTACTGAGTATGTATCAACATAATTGGCCAGATGCCATGGTACATACAGCAGCTCAATGTGCACTAGCCGTTGAGTTTGCCCAGCAAGACCTGAGCACCGCACCTCTTAATTTGGGGAAGAGTTGCTGTGCTTAGAATTGCTATCCCCATATAGGAATACCTCTTGGAAGCACTGCTCGCATCAACATTCACTGTTGCTATTGCTGAAATCGGCGATAAGACGCAACTACTCGCGCTAATTTTAGCCGCACGCTTTAAAAACAAAACTGCCATTATTCTGGGTATTTTTCTATCGACGCTGGTCAATCATTTTGCTGCAGCTTGGCTCGGTCAATGGGCCATATCCTGGATAAGCCCTGAAGTAGGACGCTATCTTGTTGCCGCATCCTTTTTTGCTATCGCCCTGTGGGTACTCATTCCCGATAAAGTCGATGCCGAAGAGAGCCGCTTTTATGCGATGGGGCCGTTCCTCGCCACCTTTGTGCTGTTTTTCATTGCCGAAATGGGCGATAAAACCCAAATCGCCACCGTTGTGTTATCGGCTAAGTATGACGCCTTAGCCATGGTTGTGATGGGAACCACTTTGGGCATGCTGATTGCCAATGTGCCCGTTGTCATCGCTGGGCACTTCAGCGCAGAGAAATTACCGTTAAATTGGATCCACCGCGGCTGCGCCGTCTTGTTTGCGTTACTTGGTGTCGTGACCTTAGTATTTTAGGAAGTTAAAGCTAAGACGGTTCTAGGCTCTAGGCTCTAGGTTCTAGGCTCTAGGCTCTAGGTTCTAGGTTCTAGGTTCTAGGTTCTAGGTTCTAGGTCCTAGGTCCTAGGTTCTAGGCTCTAGCCTCTAGCCTCTAGCCTCTAGGCTCTAGCCTCTAGGCTCTAGCCTCTAGGCTCTAGCCTCTAGGCTCTAGGCTCTAGCCTCTAGCCTCTAGCCTCTAGCCTCTAGCCTCTAGCCTCTAGGTTCTAGGTTCTAGGTCCTAGGTTCAAGGAAAAGCTATAGCAAATCATCATTTTAGGTCGGCATTTATGCCGTCAAATTTATTAGCATGATTAAGGCTATATAAACTGATGGGCTAAAGCCCAACCTACGTTGAGAAACGCAATGCCATCTTTTGATGGTATAGCAGGGCGAAGTCCGCTCTCGCCGCAAAGCGACCTAGCAACGAGCTTGCGAGTGCTCTAGGCTTTTTAGCTTCTATCAAAACAAAAAAGGCAAAACAGTATCTGCTGTCTTGCCTTTAACTTTATGCTTGTTCAGTCCTTAGGATCTTTCTTAGCTTTTCCTAGAACCTAGGGCCTGCTTTTTCCTAGAACCTTTTCAGCTTTACCCTACTTTCAACGCCGCTTTGACTCGCTGGCCGTAATCGCTATCGGCAGCGCTAAAGTGCTCAACCATCTTAGCTTGCGTTGCTTCATTCACTACACTCAAGCTGCCGACGATGTTAGCAATCAATCGCGCTTTTTCATCTTCAGGTAGAAGACGGTATAAGTCGCCCGCTTGGCTAAAGTCATCTTGGTCATAACGGCTATAGCGGTCTGCTTCACCGTCTAAACGCAGTGGTGGCTCGGCAAATTGTGCTTGGTCTTGCAGACCGTTATTGCTATTTGGACCATAGTTGCTGCTCGCATCACCACCAGTCTGACCACCAGAGAATGGGCATTGTGTGCCGGCCATTGCGCCAGCGCGTTGGTGATGGTTTGCCGTCGTTGCATGTGGGCAGTTAACCGGTAGCTGGTTATAGTTAGCGCCTATGCGGTAACGCTGGGCATCAGCATAAGCAAACAAACGTGCTTGTAACATCTTATCTGGTGAGGCGCCCACACCTGGGACTAAGTTACTTGGTGCTAGCGCCACTTGCTCAACTTCAGCAAAGTAGTTTTGCGGCATACGGTTAAGCTCAAGCTCACCAATTTCAATCAGTGGATAATCGGTATGCGACCATACTTTAGTCAAATCGAACGGGTTGATCTTATAAGTATTCGCCTCAGCTTCTGGCATGATCTGTACTTTTACCGCCCACTTAGGGAAGTTACCATCATTAATTGCAGCAAGCATATCGCGCTGCGATGAATCAGGATCGATACCTTTAAGAATATCTGCCTGCTCCGCCGTTAAGTTCGCGATGCCCTGCTTAGTCTTAAAGTGGAATTTAACCCAGAAACGCTCACCCGCTGCATTCCAAAAAGAGAATGTATGCGAACCATAGCCGTGCATTTGACGGTAGTTAGCTGGAATTCCACGGTCTGACATTAAGATTGTCACCTGATGCATAGCTTCAGGGTTTAGCGCCCAGAAGTCCCACATCGCATGGGGATCTTTAAGGTTTGTTTGTGGGTTACGCTTTTGAGTATGGATAAAATCTGGGAACTTAATACCATCACGCAAGAAGAACGTTGGCGTGTTATTACCTACGATATCGTGATTACCACGCTCGGTATAAAAACGTAAACCAAAGCCGCGAGGATCACGTTCTGCATCAGCAGATCCCATCTCACCACCTACCGTTGAAAAACGTACAAAGGTTTCAGTCTGCTTGCCCACACCATTGAAGTGGTCTGCTAGCGTAAATTCACTCATGTCTCGAGTCAGCGTAAATGTACCATAAACCCCAGTCCCTTTTGCATGCACGATACGCTCTGGAATACGCTCACGGTTGAAGTGTGCAAGCTTCTCAATTAGATGCCAATCTTGAAGTAGCAGCGGACCACGCTCTCCTGCTGATAGTGAGTTTTGGTCATCACTAATAGGTGCGCCGTTTTGTGCAGTAAGAACTCGATTTTGCTGACTCATAAAGTATTCCTTAATCTTGGCTGGACTCGAGCCAAGTTTCAATTAAATCAAATAGTGTGGCCATGGTTTATCCCCAATTTGCAATGTGCGATACGCTATGGCGATATGGCATGGATGCCGTATGTCGATGAACAGATAATAGGCTCACAACCAAAAACATTAAAACGATTAAAATAGATAACCTTAAATCAAATAACAGATTAAGAGGTGGGTAGCTAAAACAATATAAATGGAAAAATTAAGACAGGAGTAAACTGCAACTGAATTAAGGCGTTGCAGAGTAATGTTGAAAATGAATAACAACATTGATACTAATCAATAAATGAAATGTTTGAATTTAATCACTACCGGGTAGCAAAGATGTAAGCGTTAAATGCTACCAATGGCGATTTAAGCTGATGAAAAATAGTAGAAGTTGCTTAAATTAAGCGTTTTAACGTGATTTACATTTGTAAAAATGGAGGAAAACAGCTTATTTCCTCCTCAATGAACTGTGTATTAGTGTATCAAAGCTATTTTAAAGCTCTGTAAATTAGAGTTTGTAGACTATAGCTCAGTAGAGTCTTTTATATGTGAATCAACTTTGTACAACTTCACCAAATAATAGGCGTCGATAAGCACAATAAAGAAGTTAACCAATGCCACCGGAATCGCATCAATAGCTAAACCATAGGCTACAAATAACGCCGCTCCGATAAGGTTCCACCAACGAAGCTTTTTGATGTTTGACATCATTAGCGATATCGCGACGACAACCGACGCTAGATAGCCGACCCATTCCCATATTGTTGCGTTATCCATGCGCTATCCTCATTGGTTTTTGTCGAACCAAGTTATGCAGCAAACATAACTTGAATGTGCAATAAGTATGCGCAAAAATCAGCCATTAAAACAGCCCCTAGCCGAATAAAAGTTTAGCGCTTAACCACAGCTGCAGTCATGCGAGTGATCTTGCAATAAGGCATCACTCACTGGCACGGCGTTGAAACAACACCTTTTATAGCGACGACTAAACTGTAGTTTAAAGCCTCTATCCGTTTAGTCTTTAGCGCTTAACCACAGCTGCAGTCATGCGAGTGATCTTGCAATAAAGCATCGCTCACTGGCACGGCGTTGAAACAACACCTTTTATAGCGACGACTAAGCCGTAGTTTAAAGCCTCTGTCCGTTTAGTCTTTAGTCTTTAGCGTTTCACTACAGCTGCAGTCATGCGAGAGATACAGCATAACTCACCGGCACTGTTATGGATTAGCACTTCCCACACTGAGCTACGTTTGCCTAAGTGGATCGCTTTTGCGGTGGCGGTAAGAATGCCATTACGCGAAGCTTTTAAGTGATTGGCGTTAATCTCTTGGCCAACGCAATAATAGTTTTCAAAGTCGACCGCGAAGTTAGCTGCATAACTGGCTACCGTTTCCGCTAGGGCCACGTTCGCCCCACCATGAACTATACCAAGTGGGTTATGTACTGCTGGGGTTGCCGGCATAGTGGCCTTCATATAGTCATCACCGATTTCAGAAATAGTGATCCCCATTGTTTGCATTAGCGTGCCTTTTCCATGCATCCCCGCATCCATTTTCGCGCATACTTCCAAACTGACAGGCTTAAACCAAATCGACATATTGTGCTTCCACTGTTGTTATTAGTTGTTATTAGTTGTTATTAGCTGTTGTTATTAGCTGTTGTTTATACTTATTACTGGGCACAGTCTACTTTGTCAGGCAGGATCTTTAAACCTGTAAGATGAGTGGTTTAAACAGGCATAGAAAGTATTGTCGAGCAGGATGTGTATTTACGATCGGTTGATATGATGTTGGCTTACAGAGTAAGAGTGAAGAGTTAAAGTTGGCCCGCGAGAATACTTAATATTTTTTGTCGATTACGCTAGAAACGTCCAACTTAGTGTGCATAATCGCGGGCCAGAGGGTAAAGAGATAAGCTGTTCTATGTTTCTTTGCTTGTTAGTGATCGCGCAGCCTATCTTGCTAAACTTAATTCTTTATTAAAGAAGATCTTCCACTGCATCTAACGTGAGCTTGATCATATCGTTTAGTGTTTGCTGGCGCTCTTCTGCCGTTAGGTGCAACCCCTGGCGCAGGTGATCAGTTACCGTCATCATAGCCAATGCGTTAGCACCAAATTCAGTGGCAACACCATAAAGACCAGCGGCTTCCATTTCGACACCTAAAATGCCGTACTTTTCCATCAAGTCGTAACGGTTCTCATCACTGCTGTAGAACAGATCAGAAGAGTACAGGTTACCCACGTGGTAGTTAGCACCTAACTTTTCTGCTGAGTCAGCAGCACGCTTTAGCAAGTTAAAATCGGCAATCATAGCAAAATCGGTGTCTGCAAAACGGGTTCTGTTAACCGCAGAGTCAGTACTCGCGCCCATCGCCATCACTACATCCATCAACTTGATTTTGTTACTTACTGCGCCACATGAACCGATACGGATAATGTTTTGAACGCTATATTCGGTGATCAACTCTTTGGCATAGATTGAAATTGATGGAATACCCATACCAGAACCCATTACAGAGATCTTCTTACCTTTGTATTCACCGGTATAACCCAACATATTACGAACGTCAGTCACGAGCACAGCATTGTCTAAAAAGTTGTCAGCAATGTATTTAGCTCGTAGTGGGTCGCCAGGCATTAATACGGTTTTAGCAAATGCGCCATCAGCGGCATTGATATGTGGAGTCATGATACTTTCCTTACTCAAAATTAAATGCTTGCTTGCGCTATTAAACAAGCATTTCTCATTAAAAAACTAACTAAAAAATAGGTTATTTACCCAGCGGATCAACTCGCTAAACTATAAAGTAAACCTGCAATAGTACCGCTCATTAGGTTAGCTAAAGCCGCCGCAATAAGCGCCTTCATACCTAATGCACTTAAGTCGTGACGACGTTCAGGGCAAAGTGCAGCTAGGCCGCCAATCACCATGGCTAGAGAGCCTATATTGGCAAAACCACACAATGCGAAACTGATAATGATTTGCGTCTTTTCTGATAGCTGATCAGCCACTTTTAAGAAATCGATGTAAGCGACGAACTCGTTAATCACCATCTTTTGGCCGATAAATGATGCCGCTTGTGTTGCTTCGTTCCAAGGCACGCCCATCACCCATGCTAGTGGGGCAAGTATGTAACCTAAGATAGCTTGCATGGTTAGGTCTTCGATACCGAACCAGCCGCCGATACCGCCTAGCATGCCATTGACCATGGCGATAAGTGCGACAAACGATAATAGCAGTGCAGATACCGACAGTACTTGCTGCATACCCATTGCCGCACCATTAGCTGCGGCATCAAGCACGTTAGCTGGCTTGTCAGTCATATCGTCCATCACTTTCTTGATGTCGTTTAGCGGGGTTTCCGTCTCTGGCCACATCAATTTGGCAAACAGTAGACCAGCAGGCGCCGTCATAAACGCGGCAGTCAGTACGTATTTAACGTCAACACCCATCTGGATATAACCAATCATGGTGCCGCCAGCCACAGACGCTAAGCCCCCCGTCATTACCGCAAACAACTCTGAACGAGTCATATGCTTAACGAAAGGTCGCACCATAGATGGCGCTTCGATTGGGCCTACAAATATATTGGCTGTTGCTGACAATGATTCTGCGCGGCTAGAACCCAGTAGCTTAGATAAACCGCCACCGATAAGGCCAATAACCCATTGCATAATGCCGAGGTAATAAAGTACGGCAATTAACGAGCTAATAAATACCACCACAAATAGCACGTTAATCACGAAGATAAAGCCAACACCAAACTTAGCAAGGTCGCCAAATAAAAAACCTAAGCCTTCATTCGCATAGCCGATAACGTGCATCACACCATTTGATGCACCATCAAGCACCGCCTGCCCCATAGGAACATACATAACGAATGCACCAAAGGCGACTTGAAACGCCAATGCGCCGAGTACAGTTCTAAGATTAATTGCTTTTCTATTTTCAGATAGCGCTACCGCTAATCCTATAAGACTGAACATGCCGAACAAACTGATGAAAACTTCCATACATTTATTACCATTTAAATCTTGATATGACGGCAGTGTATACAGGCAGTATTTTGCTGCAAGGAAATTGGCTGAGATTGACGAAGATAAAGTAAGTTTTTATCGGTTAGAGCAGCTAATTGAATCGAAACGGTAGAAAAGCATATAAATAGAAATAATCTTAAAACATAAATAATACACAAACCCAACAGGAATGACTCACGCAACCAGCTAAAGCAACAACAAAGCCAAAGGTTTCACTCGCAAGAACAAAGCTTAATTAGTCACAAAACGACTAATTTCAGATCCAAAAAATACAAAACTGAAAGTTTATAACTTTACTAATGACTAAAAATTATCATATTTGATGGCTAACTTAGTGTTTAACGCAAACTCTTACTTACGCACCTATTAAAAATGCTAGATATTAAGCGGAGATTAAATCTTAGCGTGTTTTTAGCAAACGTATTTAAGGTGAATGGATGATGTAATGCTTGTTCGCTTGTAAGGTCACTGAGTGCAGAAGTCGGACGCCAAAACACGCCTAAAAGGTGAGTTTTAGCGCTTCCGATACAGTGTTAACGAGCTTAAATTAAGCCTGACCATGCTCAGAGCTATGTTAAAATTAACTATACCACTACAGTTTAAAGCTATGTTCAGAGTAACGTTAGTCGTGTGAGTTTATGCTCAATACTGATAAATTCATTAGTTCAATGCATATAGATTAAGTTGGCTCTGGAATGATTGTGCCCAGCGCAGCAGTTCTACACGATTTCTCGCTTGAGTTTTTCTAAATATAGAAGAGATATGTGCCTTAACCGTATGCTCGCTAATACTCAGCTTACCTGCGATCTCTTTATTGCGTGCGCCACTCGATACCAATTTAATAATGGTTTTCTCACGATTAGTTAGCACCTCAAGTGATTCCGACTCTTCACTGGTCAAGGCTTCAGGTACGTCCATTTTGCTGACTAATTGACGCAATACACTGCTCATCAACGGCCTATCGAACCATAACTCATCGGCTAACATCTTACGTAAGCCAGTTAGCAGCAGGTCCATACGTTCATTCAAAAACAGTAGACCACGGATCCCTTGCAGCAATGCAGCTTCTGCAGCAATACCTTCTCGTTCGACATGATAAAGCGCTACAGGAACATGCTTGACCAATTGAGTCGCCACCAACGGAATACCATTAATATCGAGCGCTGCACCTTGTTGAGAAACCAGATAAAAGCAGTTATCACTACTATTGGCTTCAAGCTGTTCTACATTAGAGATAACCCGAGTTTTTAATCCGATTGACTCTGCAAGTATTGCCAAATGACAAGGGGACGCCATTTGATGCAGAAAGACGACTTCGTCAATTTTTCTCATCACTTTCCTCCCTGAAAAGTTTTGCCTGTCCGTTAAATAGAACAAACTAAAATCTAGATCCTGAAGTATTCCCAGAACAGATTAACGCTTGTTAGCTTTAGAACGAAAGCACGATTTTAAATATTGGCCCGAGCCACATCATGTAACTCGTTATAAGCAGCAGAAGTATACAGAGTTTACCTAGTCTATGCCTAGGTAAACTGGTATAGCCAGCAAGCCTACTATGATTTTTACTGACTATGATTTTTACTGACTAAGTTTTGTGCTCAACTGCTTATCATGCAAACGGCTAAGCAACAGAATGGCTGATATTGCCCCCACTAGCGCCATTGCCATATCAGACTGCGTGTCCCATACGTACCCTTGGGTGCCTAAAAACGCTTCGGCATCTTCACCGGTCAGCTCCGCAACCCACCACTCTATAAGTTCATAGAAAGCAGATAATGCTAAAGCAAAACAGATAGCTAGAAAGTTACACCAAGCACCTAACTTAACAACACTGAGACGTATAAATACCTCGCGGGCCAAAATAGTCGGAATAAAACCTTGAGCAAAATGGCCGACTTTGTCGTAGTTATTACGCTGAGCGCCCGTCCAGTCGCTAATCCAATCAAATAGCGGCACTTCAGCATAGGTATAATGTCCACCCACCATCAAAATGATGCAGTGAATCAAAATCAAACCATAAGCTAAACTCGTTAAAGCAAAACTATTGCGGGTATAGATCAGAATAGGTAATGCAATTAAGGCCGGTGCAACCTCTAAAAACCAGGTAAATTGATCTTTAGGATTAATACCTGACCAGATTAATACTGCGAAGAATATCACTAGCCACACAGCGCTTTTATTCAAAATATCGCCCTCATATACCATATTGTTCTAAATTAAGAATAAACACTTTAGCCATCTAGCCCTCCACAGTCAGTAAAAAAAGTGATACTTTGTTACCTCTGTTACGCTTTCGAAGTAAATATCAGTTGTGAAGGCTTTGCAGTCCTTAGTACATTGACAGTCTATACCCAAACCACTCCTACAACGTAGAGTTTAGTCGTCTCTGCGGTGGCACTAAGTATACATAATACATATAAACTAAAAGGGTACATAAATCATGGCGAAACATTCGCTGGACAAGGATAAAATTAAGATCCTGCTGTTGGAAGGCGTCCACCAATCTGCGGTAGATGTATTTGAACGTGCGGGTTACACCAACATTGAATATCACAAAGCATCACTCGCTGGAGACGAATTAGCCTCAGCGACTAAAGATGCCCACTTTATTGGTATCCGCTCCCGTACCCAATTGACTGAAGACGTATTATCCCAAGCCGACAAACTCGTTGGCATTGGTTGTTTCTGTATTGGTACTAACCAAGTCAGTCTCGCTGCAGCTGAAAAACTGGGGATCCCTGTATTTAACGCACCGTTCTCAAATACGCGTAGCGTAGCTGAACTCGTACTCGGTGAGATCATCATGTTATTTCGTGGGATCCCACAGCGTAATGCGCTAGCTCACCGTGGTGGCTGGCTAAAAAGCGCTTCAGGAAGCTATGAGGCTCGCGGTAAAACCTTAGGGGTTATCGGTTACGGCCATATTGGCACTCAGCTAGGTATTCTTGCTGAAACCTTAGGTATGCGCGTTGTCTTCTTTGATATTGAAGATAAACTGCCGCTGGGTAATGCACAGCAAGTGCACTCACTACAGCAACTGCTATCGATTGCCGATGTGGTGAGCCTACACGTACCTGAAACACCACAGACAAAAGAGATGATTGGCTATGAAGAGCTAGCTTCTATGCGTAAAGGCAGCATTTTAATTAATGCCTCTCGCGGCACAGTGGTTGATATCGATGCGTTAGCGGCATCACTAAAAGAGCAACACCTTGCTGGCGCCGCCATCGACGTGTTTCCTGTTGAGCCTAAATCTAATGACGATGAGTTTGTCAGCCCACTACGCGGCCTAGACAATGTCATACTCACTCCACATGTGGGCGGCAGTACGGCAGAGGCACAAGAAAACATCGGTATCGAAGTCGCTGGCAAACTGGCTAAATACTCAGATAATGGTTCAACCATGACAGCGGTGAATTTCCCTGAAGTGTCACTGGCTCAACACTCTGGTACTTCGCGCTTACTGCATATTCACCGTAACCGTCCGGGGATCTTGATCCAGATTAACTCCGCGTTTGCAGAAAAAGGCATTAACATTGCTGCTCAGTATCTACAAACCACGGCTGAAATTGGTTACGTGGTGATGGAAGTCGATTCTGATAAGGCTGACGAAGCGCTAATAGAGATGCAAGCGATTGAAGGCACGATTAGAACTCGATTGCTTCACTAATAAAGTTCATTAAAGGTCAACAACGTCTAATTCACTAACTGAAGTTGAACGTCTAGTCCTTTAGCAAGCTGCACTGAATAAGGCCGTATAATCACATTATACGGCCTTTGTTTTGTCTTGATGATAGCAATGAGTTTGAACTGCTGCGCTTGCGCAGTAAGATTTTAGCGGTACAATCATTGTCCTTATTGGTTTAATTCTTGGATCCTCTTATGACGCTGTCAACTTCTCAGCCAACTTGGCCTCTTAATGGACAACAGCCTGAACTGCTTTTTTCTGAATTAACACACTTAGGCTTAATCTCTGTCACTGGAGAGCAAGGCCGCAGCTTCATTCACGGCCAAGTGACCACCGATATCAGCTCGCTTGAAAGCGACCAATGGCGCTGGGGCGCTCATTGTGATCCTAAAGGTAAGATGCTGGCCAGCTTTAGAACCTTCGCTAAAGGTGACACCCTTTTCTTAATGATGCCAAAAGACACCTTGGCACTTGACCTACCACAACTGCAAAAATACGCCGTATTTAGTAAAGCTGAACTTAGCGACGCAAGCGATGCTTCGTTATTGTTAGGTGTGGCTGGTGAGCAGGCAAAGGCTTGGTTAACCGCGCAGTTTGGTGAACTAAATAACGAGCTGACCTTAATCGATAACGGCATGATTATTCATGATGCAGGTCGTTATATCCTCGCGATTGCAGCAGAACAAGCCGCTAGCCTAGTGGCGAATATCGAGCAAGTTATTTTCGATGCTAGCGCATGGCAAGCCCTTGAAATCAATGCAGGATACCCTAATTTAGGCGCTAATCATCAAGGTCAATTTGTACCGCAGATGTGTAATTTACAGGCGGTCAATGGCATCAGCTTTAACAAGGGCTGCTACATGGGCCAAGAAACCATTGCTCGAATGAAGTATCGCGGTGGTAACAAACGCGCACTTTATATTGTTAGCGGTACCGTAACAGCGCCATTAACCAATGAAAGCCAACTTGAGATTGCACTAGAAGATGATGAAGGCTTCCGCCGTGCGGGGACTATCATCGAATCTGTACAGCGTGGCGAGCAAGTGTTGTTAACTGCAGTATTAGCCAACGATACCCAGCTCGATGCTAAGTTAAGACTTGCTGCCGATGCTGGCTCTGAACTGAGCTTAATTGCACTGCCTTACTCGCTAGAAGAGCAAGACTCATAGTAATCACTATCAGTTCTGCAGTCGCTTTTTATCAGTGTAGGCAGTAACAAATAGACCGAAAAAAGGCGCGTTATGCGCCTTTTATATTTAATGCTCAGCAATCTTTACCATAGGCTCAATGCTACTCACTTTCGTTGTGGGCATCACGGATCTTAATTGCCTCATCAATTATCTGTTTAAAGTGTTCCACCAACTCAGGATCAAACTGTTTACCCGCCTCGCTCTCAATGAGTGCAACCGTTTCTTCCACACTCCATGCTTTTTTATAGGGGCGGATAGAAGTTAATGCATCAAACACATCCGCGATTGCTACAATGCGACCTTCTATCGGGATCTCTTCTCCCACTAATCCATTAGGATAACCGCTACCATCCCACTTTTCGTGATGCGTTAATGCTATTCGACGGGCCATTTCTAGCAGGGGGTCATTGTGATCACCAATGATTTCAGCTCCAATTTCGGCGTGGCGCTGCATCTCAACCCATTCATCCTCATCCAGTTTTCCAGGCTTTTTTAGAATAGAATCAGGCGTGCCTATTTTACCGATATCATGCATAGGTGCTGCGTTATAAATAAGTTCGCAATACTTATCGGGCAGGTCAGACTCTATCGCCAACAATCGAGCATAATGACTCATTCTTATAACATGCAGGCCAGTTTCATTATCTTTATATTCTGCAGCCCGGCCAAGGCGACGAATGATTTCAAAACGAGTCTCTTCTAACTCTTTTGTACGCACTTTCACTTCTTGTTCGAGCAGACGTTTTTGATCATACAAGGTTAAATGAGTTTTTACCCTCGCTTTCACAACGGGTGCACTAACAGGTTTAGTGATGTAATCAACTGCGCCTAGCTCAAACCCTTGAGTTTCGTCGGAAACATCGGCGAGAGCGGTCACAAATATCACTGGGATATGGCAGGTTAATGGATCTTGCTTAAGCCGTTTACACACCTCATAGCCATTCATTCCCGGCATCATCACATCAAGAAGAATAAGATCCGGTGTGGTTTTAGCCGCTAAAGCCAACGCTTTAGGGCCATCAATGGCCACCTTCACTTTATAATCTCCGCCTAGGATCCCCACCAAAATATCAATATTCTCAGGGATATCATCCACTACTAAAATGGTGGCTTTATCCATTAAACCCGTTCTCCTTTTAGTGCTCATTGAAGAGGCGTATTTATCAATCTATTTGCTAAACTGTTACCCCGTCAAAGGGCATTATTGAGTGCTAAACGGTTATCCCGTCAAAGAAGCATTATTCAGTGCTAAACAGTGCTAAACAGTGCTTCAATAAGCTCCGCGGCCTCATCAAATTGGTAACTGTTGACCATGTTTACCGCTGGGCTCATTTTTTGCCACACCGGCTCCGAAACCTGCTCGCGAATATCAGTCATTTTATCCACGGCGTCTGAATCCGCCTCTTCTAGCATAGTTAATAACTCACGCACTGCAGTTGCCAACTCTGCTTCAGACAATAAGGTCTTACTCTTTTCTGGCAGCTTTACATCATCTTGCTCAAGGCGTGATAACCATTTTGCAATGGCGTTACAAATCGAGTCGATAAGTTCGCCAAGTTCTACTAATTCAGCGTTAATATCTGCAGTCGTTGAGTCGAGTAACTTGGATTCTATTTGCTTAGCAAGCTCTACAAGTTGGGGCGAACACAAATTACCAGCAACCCCTTTTAACGTATGCGCATATCGAATCGCATCATTGCTTTTTCCCTGGCTTAAGGCGAGATCTATTTGTTCAGCCGTATGGATTTGACCATGATAAAAGCGCTCAAAAATCCTGCGATATAAGCGCACCGAATTCTGCACCAGCTGGAGGCCTTTATCGATATCTAATGCTTGATGCTGTGGCCAAAACAGCACCGCGTCGCCTACAACTCTTGCTGTAAAATCGGCAGGGGTAAATTCACTGTTACCCTCGCCCAAATATTCAAGCAAAGTGGTGTAAAGCAGCGACACCTCAATCGGTTTGGCAATATGATCATTCATACCGGCGCGCAGGCACATCTCACGATCCCCAGCCATTGCATTTGCGGTCATGGCAATCACAGGTAAGTTGGCAAGTTGTGGGATTTTTCTGAGTTCTTGAGTGGCTTGATAACCATCCATGACTGGCATTTGGCAATCCATCAACACCAAATCAAAGGTATGTAGAGCGAGTTTGTCTAGGGCAACTTGACCATTTTCTGCAATCGATAACACCACTCCGACTTGCTCAAGAAACTCTGTTGCCACCTCCTGATTCATCTCATTATCTTCAACCAATAAGATGCGCTTACCCTGCAATTGTGCCAACAACTGCTGATTAACATCACAGCCCTTGCGCCTAACTGGCATGGCGCCATTCTTGCCTAGCGATAGCATGATACCGTCGAGCAAACGCGAAGCACTGATAGGCTTAGTGATATAACCTGCAATATCACTTTGCTCTATCTGCTCGATGAACGCCTCATTAGCGTGGGCAGAAACCAGTAACACTTTAGGCGGATTACTGTTTTCAGATAAGATTTTAGTCGCCGCCTCTACACCGTTCATCTCTGGCATTAACCAGTCGATTAATGCCACCGGGTAGTCTTGATTCTTGCAGCGCTCTACCGCTTCCAAACCACTTCTAACCGTGTCGACTTCAAAGCCCATGCTCTCTAAGGTTGAGCGTAAAATATCTCGCGCAGTTGCATTATCATCAGCAACTAAGATCCGCATGCCTTCGACTTCTTGACTGACTTTTAGTAGTTTTTTATCCGCAATATTTAAGCGCACTGTAAAGTGGAAAGTACTGCCGTTTCCAAACTGGCTATCGACGCCAATTTCGCCGCCCATCAATTCCACCAGCTGTTTACTAATGGCCAAGCCTAACCCTGTGCCGCCATACTTACGTGTGGTTGACGTGTCGGCCTGACTAAATGATTTAAACAGTTTATTGCGCTGTTCTTCTGTCAGCCCGATGCCACTATCACGCACACTAAACTTGAGTAATATGTCGTCGTCAGCCTGTGCGAGCTGGCTAATAGACAGCAGAATTTCACCCTGCTCAGTGAACTTAATGGCGTTATTCATTAAGTTAATCAGCACCTGGCTTAAACGCAGCGGATCACCTTCTAAATGCCTAGGAATGTTGGGAGCAACCGCAAACAATAACTCTAGCTGCTTGTCTGCCGCTTTCGCTGAGAACATGTCACTGAGATCTTCGAGCATGGTATCGAGCTGAAAGGGTACGGATTCGATATCCAGTTTTCCGGCTTCAATTTTAGAGAAATCCAAAATATCATTGATAATACCAAGTAAAGATTGAGAGGCTCGATCTATTTTCTCGACATAGTTCAGCTGTTTTTTATCAAGATGGGTTTGTAAGCAAAGCTGGGACATGCCGATAATGGCATTCATCGGAGTGCGAATTTCATGGGACATATTCGCCAAAAAGTCGCTCTTAGCCTTACTGGCTGCATCAGCACTGTCCTTAGCCTGCTGCAGCTCAACCGATAGCTGCTTCAGCGAAGTAATATCAGCCATCGATAGCACGACTGACTTTGACTCGCCCTGTTTATCTTGTAATCGGGTCAAAGTGAGATCCATCCACATTAACTCGCCAGAATCGTTTAGTAACCTCACTTCGGTGGTAATGCTGTCATTACCATTTTCAGTAAGCTCCCGGAACAAGGCCTTGGCATCATCACGATCTTCGCTGTATTGATAGTCAAAGAAAGAACGTCCTTTGAGCTCAGACGTCGCCACTTGCATGTATTGACTAAATTGCTCGTTACAGTCGAGTATGCTCCCGCGTTCATCAACATTGACAATGCCGATCCCAGCATTATCAAATAATGCCCTAAAGTGAGCTTCGCGATCCTCGAGCTCTTTATCGATTTTCTTACGATCAGTAATATCCATTAAATAGCCGTTCCAGGTAATGCAACCATCGGCGAGTACACTGCCGTGAGCACCAGCCTGTAGCCAGCGAATATCACCGATGGGATGACGATACCTAAACTCTTCGGTCCAGCGTAAACCCTTACTACTTTTACCCGCCAATGCCTCAATAATGCGTGAATGATCTTCACTGATGATGCGCTCTGCAACTTGATCAAAGTTATTGAGCACTTCATCGCGATGAAGACCTAAGGTGGCTATGCATGCGTTAGATAGGAAAGTAAATTTACGTTCGGTATTGCTACACCAATGTAACTGGTAAACCGTACTAGGGATAGACTCGGTAATCGTCTCAAGTTGTTGCTGGGATTGGGCAATTTCTTCTTGGGCTAATTTACTGCTGGTAATGTCGTTGATGCTGCCATCGAACCACAGCACATGCCCATCATCGCCATATATCGCGTTACCTTTTTCATGCACCCAATGGATACTGCCATCGCGATGTTTTATGCGATATTGCACTTCAAAACTTTTATGCGCTAACAGCGCATCTTCTATCGTTTGACTGGTGGATGCCAAATCCTGTTCAACAATCAAGCTGACAAAGCTACGAGTCGCATTCTCAATAAAATCCGATGCAGGAAACCCGGTAATATCGATGATGTTTTCGCTGACATACTCCATCACCCATAACTCACCAATACGCGTGCGATAAACAGCGCCAGGAATATTAGTGACTAAACCTCTAAAGCGATTTTCGCTGTCTTTTATACGCTGAGCGACTTCAAGTTCGACCGTCATATCTCTCACTGACGCCGCAATTTGACGCTTGCCATCGGCATCTACGGGGAGTAAACCTAGGCTTATTTCAACCGGAAATTCACTCCCATCTGCTTTCACTGCCATCAAGATAGAGGATGAGTCAAAGCCCATTTTTCGGTCGCGTCCTTCGGCGACAAACTGAGAACGGAAATCGGCATGATTGGCGCGGATTGCCTCTGGCACCAATTCATCTACTGACATCGCCAGCATCTGCTGCTCACTGTAACCAAATAGCAATTGGCAGCGGCTATTGGTAAACACCAGCTTGCCCGACTCATCCACAATAAGCATCGCCTCTGGTGCAGATTCGAGTACCGCATTCGACCATGCCGCGGCAGAAAACTGCTCAGTGACATCGTTAAATAATATCTCAATCGAAAGCAGCACTTTTTGGTCAGATAATAACGGCTGCATAAATACATCTAAGTGACGTAATTTACCCGAAGCATCAATCATCTCTATCTGGTGTGGCGGTACATTTTCACCGAGCAATGCTCGGTCCATATACTGCCAATTAACTTCGTTTATGGGATTGTCGGAGAACATACGCTGATATTTACGTTTGAGTAGTTCAGCTGAGACACCTAAGACTTTCTCGACCCCTTCGCTCACCTGATCTATCTGACCACTTGGGTCAACCGAGCAATAAAATGACTTATCACTCATACCATCAATCAACTTAGCAAAACGATTACCGCGAGAATCAAGCAGCGCTTCTTCACGCTCTTCTAACACCTCAGCCATATCATTAAATTTATTGGTTAAGGTCGCGATTTCACTGGCAGCTCCGTGGGGTTTTTTTATCCGTTTGGTTTTTCCCGCACCGAAGGCAACAATCCCCGCTTCTAACTCTTCAATAGGCCGAGTTAAGCGCCGAGAGGTTATATAGCCCGTTAATAACAGCAAAATTGACAGTAACAATAAGTTGAGACTTAAAGAGGAAAAGTCACGAAGAAACTCGTTATGGAGATGACTTTCAGCGGTCATAATCACCACCCGCCAATTCAACGTAGGTACCACCCCAACGCTGGCTAGATATCGTTCTCCTAAGCTGTCTTCTATATAGGAATAACCTGCACTACCTCGGTTAACTAAATCGATAAATCCTTGGTTATCAGCTGTTTTAGCCAGCCATTTATCTGCACCTCTTTGCAGCAACAATCCCTGATTATGATGATAAATAAGTTGACCTTTTTCATCTATAACAACGATACGTTTGGGCGAGATCCCAACCATATTAGGAATTTCATTTAGCGCTAAATCAACCGTCACGACGCCCAAGAAAGGGGGCTGTTCACCAAAGGGTTGAGAAAAGCTCACCATCAACACATTACCCCCCCCCTCATCCACATAAGGTTGCGACCAATAACCATTGATATCATTGATGGCTTTACTCCACCAGTCCCACTCACCGTTGGTATAATCGTAGCTATCGGCGCCAATGTCTAAGGTCAAAACTTTGCCATTTTCTCGATAGGCGTAAGGTGCAAACAGTTCGCGGTTATCAATAGCGAATTTGCTAAACGCGATGGCACTGCCGTAGAAATCGGCATGCCTATCAAGGCGACGGGTTAGCAGCTGTTTAAGCGTCATTTCATCAGCGTATAAGTCATCGTCATCCGCTTCAGACAAAAAATCGGCAATAGAGCGCGTATCGGTTTCTGCGGTTTCTAAGAAATACTCTAAATGCAGGGCAGCGCTCTGCGCTTTTTGGCCAAGCTGCTCATAGATATCTTGCTCTTCATCTTGATAATTCAGCCAAGCATTAATACTAAAGACCACCGTCATAATAGCGATAAGAGGCAGCGCTATTTGCGATAAAATTCTACTACGAAAAGAACGAAGTCTGCTCATATCCATAATCCACAGTGGTTAACGTTTTATTGGCTTACAACAAAGAGCGGCCATACTATCTTGCTAGAAAGGCCTGTCACGCTCTTTAGCAAAAACACCCAAACACAGTGTAGGCAAGGCTGTGACTTTGCACCGAATAAAAGAGATCCATTTACTTCTTATTAGGCACTAACTCTATGATGAACTTGAAATAACGACTTCATTAAATCACCTCAAGCATCAGCATTCAACACAAAGCCAGTTTATTTATTGAGCAATGCAGTATCGATTTTTAGTCCATTTTGCAGTCAATATTGCTATCTACGAGCCGAAAAACAAATAAGTCAGTAAGGATACGATCCTATTAAGATACCAATACGTAATAACAAAATACGTAGTAACAAAATGCGTAATAACAAAATGCGTAATAACAAAATGCGTAATAACAAAATGCGTAATAACAAAATGCGTAATCACTAGGGAAGATTAAACATGACACATGAAACATGTTAAATTGATTATGGCTAGAGAAAGTAGGTCTTGTAACAGGGGAAGTCATGAGTACAGAAATTGTCAGCCTGAACCACGTATCTAAGGGCTTTACTGATGGTGATAAATATCATCAGGTATTAGCCGATATTAACTTAACGCTCAATGTCGCCGACACAGTCGCACTGACAGGTCCTAGCGGAAGTGGTAAAAGTACCTTACTCAACATCATTGGCGGTTTTGAATTTATCAAGCAAGGCCAATTGTTTCTCAACTCAAATGACACCACCCTCTGGCAAGATAAACAGTGGAGCCAATTTCGACGCCAACACCTCGGTGTTGTTTTCCAGCAATTTAATCTGCTAACCCCGCTCAATGTTCGTGACAATATCGCTTTTTCACTGCGCTTGAACCAACAGAAATGGAGCCCATGGTGTGATTACTTAATTACCCAGCTTGGGCTTGATGACGTAAAAAACAGACATGTAGAAACCCTCTCAGGCGGCCAGCAACAACGGGTCGCTATTGCGCGCGCACTCGCTCATAAGCCGCAGCTATTATTGGCCGACGAACCGACAGGTAACCTCGATGAGAAAGCCGGTCAGCAAGTTATGGCGCTCCTCACCCAACTCGCCGAGGAGTCACAAACCAGTATTTTAATGGTGACTCACAGCAATGAATGCGCCGCTTTTATGAAAAGGCGCTGGCACCTAGAGCAAGGGCAAATCCATGAGTAGCGGCTCAAATAACGGTTCAGGTTTTGGCCTAACGATACGCTTAAGTCTGGGCGTGTTTGCTCGTCACTACTTAAAATCGCCTCTGCAAGCGGGGGCTATTTTACTCGGTATTATCCTGGCGGTAACCCTGCTTATTGGTGTTAGAGCCACCAATGAAAACGCAGTGCGCAGTTACTCTGAAGCGACGGAGCTACTAAGCCAAAGGGCGCAGTTATTACTCACGCCAATCACAGGCAAAAAATCAATTGATGAGTCAGTTTATTTTACTTTAAAACAAGCAGGTATAAATCAAGCCTTAGCGGTAATAAACGATACCGTCACCGATGAGCAAGGCAGACGTTGGGATATACAAGCGAGTGATTTAGTCGCCGCCTTATCAATTCAGAGTCAGAGTAAAAACAAGAATCACACCTCAAGCACGGCGATAAGCAGCCCAGATAAAAGCCACCGCTCGCTATTATCAGCCAACCTTCCTTTAGCAAAGTTGTTATCTGCTGCGCCGTATATTTTGATGAGTAAAAGCTTTGCCGACAACGTTGCTCCCAAGGGGGAAATACAGCTTAACGGCAAAACGCTTAATGTTATTTCACTCGATGATAGCCTAGGTCTCGGCAACGCCATTTTAATGGATATCTCTCTTGCACAGCAGCTACTCAATCGACCCGGTCAATTAAGCTATATCGCCCTATTTGGTCAAGCCGACACGCTTACCGAGCAGGTCAAGCAAGCCTTTAATGAGCAGACGAGTGAGCATTTTGATTTTGCCGTACAAGATGACGGCGAAGGCCTCACCAGTTTAACCCGTAGTTTTCACTTAAATCTCACCGCCATGAGCTTATTGGCATTTGTCGTCGGACTCTTTATCGCCTATAACGGCGTGCGCTATAGCCTGCTCAAGCGACAAAGGCTGTTAGTGCAATTACAGCAGCAAGGCGTGCCACAACGGGCATTACTGGTTGCATTACTCATCGAGCTGTTCAGTTTAGTGCTGCTCGGTTCGCTTGCTGGATTTATTCTTGGCTTGCAGTTAAGTCACTGGTTACAACCTATGATTGCACTCACACTCGAGCAGCTTTATGGCGCAAGGCTGATGCCTGGGCTTTGGCAGTGGAGCTGGCTATATCAAGCCGTTGGGTTGACTTTCTTTGCCGCCCTGCTTGCTTGTTTCCCACTGTTTACCACCTTAGCGAAACAACCTTTAGCACGTAGTGCCAGCCGCTATGAACAGCAAGGTCACGCTAAGAGGCAGCAAAGAAAGCTATTTTTTATCGCGATCTCTTTACTCTTGATTAGCGCGGTTTTGTTTCCGTTTACCCAAGATTATCAACATAGCCTGATATTATTAGGCGTAGTAACCATTGCCATACCACTGCTATTGCCGCTGACGCTGCAAATGGGGCTATCGGTGGTGGAGCGTATTACACGTAACGGCCTGTGGCAGTATGCCGTGGCTGAAAGTAAAGAGCTTATTGCGCCACTGTCGCTGGCGATGATGGCCATGCTACTGGCGTTAACCGCCAACATTTCGATGAATACCTTAGTCGGCAGTTTTGAAATCACCTTAAAACACTGGCTCGACGACAGACTGTATGCCGACCTGTATATCCGCCCACCCAGCGATAAAGTGACCCAAACACAAGCGTTATTAGCCGAGCTACCTAAGGTTACCGCAATATATGGCCAATGGATCCATAATAGCCATTATCAAAAGGCCCCTGTCAGCCTAATGACCCGCGATGCGCATTCACTCAGAAACAGCAACCAGATAAAAGCGCAATCGGATCATCATTGGCAGCACTTTTTCAGTGGTAATAACCTCATGATCAGTGAGCCGATGGCAATCAAATACCAACTTAATGTGGGTGATAAAATCAGTCTACCTGAGTTTGACAAGGTATCGCTTGCCCCCTTGTCCATTGGTGCCATCTTCTATGATTACGGTAATCCATTGGGTCAGGTCATTGTAAGTCAACATACTTGGCAGCAGCTCAAGCTCCCCACACAGCCCACCAGCATTGCAGCTAGTTATGCTAACAATATCACTGAACTTGAATTGATACTGCAAACAAAGGTGCCACTGTCACCCGCACAGATGTATAACCAAACTAAAATAAAGCAGCGCGCACTTGAGATCTTTAAACGCACTTTTTCTATCACTTTGGTACTCAATAGCTTGACCTTAGTGGTCGCGGCAATTGGCCTTTTCAGCGCCTGCCTAATGTTAACTCAAGCAAGGCAAGCGCCCTTAGCGCGGCTTTACTCCCTTGGAGTGAGCCGCTATCAGTTACGTACTTTAGTCTGTGGCCAAATGCTGCTTATCGTACTATTTACCTGCTTACTTGCTCTGCCAACTGGCGCATTACTCGGCTATTTACTGATTAACAAAGTCACTTTACAGGCCTTTGGCTGGAGTATTGCCATGGTTTGGGACTGGCAGGCCTACTTTAGAGTGCTTGTTATCGCCATGATTGCCAGTGCGATTGCAGTAATATTGCCGCTATTTTGGCAGACCAGAAAACCACTCATTAGCAGCTTACAACAGGAAGCACTATGAAACTGTTCTGTTATTTACTCCTTCTGTTTTCACTCTGCGGTTGTGACTCAGAGCCAGGCAGTACACCCGGTATGGGACAGCTATTAGATGGTAATACTCAAGGTTATGCGCCAGTGTTGCCCGGCGTAGCACTCACGTTTCCGGCGGACCATCAAGCACATGATGATTTTCGCCAGGAATGGTGGTATTTAACCGCGAATCTAAAAACAGACACAGGTGAAGAACTTGGCCTGCAATGGACACAGTTTCGTATCGCACTTGCTCCACCCAGTGTTGATGAAAATGAAACCAGCAATAACAAAGCCACTCAATCAGCTTGGCAGACTCAGCAGTTATATATGTCGCACACTGCACTCACCAGTAAGCAACTACATCTAACCGAAGAAAAGTGGTCAAGGGGTAATCAATACTTTGCCGGCACACAAACCTCG
Organism: Shewanella sp. 0m-8; assembly: GCF_052977265.1. Classification (NCBI taxonomy): domain Bacteria; kingdom Pseudomonadati; phylum Pseudomonadota; class Gammaproteobacteria; order Alteromonadales; family Shewanellaceae; genus Shewanella; species Shewanella sp. 0m-8. Next base: position 86,902 of record NZ_JBRIMB010000006.1, read on the forward strand.
CCCTTGATTATTCAACAAGATGGTTGGCAATGGCGCAGCGACAACGAGCAACTGTTTCCTGCAATACTGTCGGTAGTCACTGCTGACTTTAATTATCAATTAACCCTAGATAGTCAGTCGCCTTTTCAACTGCAAGGCGAGCGAGGCTATAGTCGTAAAAATGCCAGCGGCACTGTTGCTAGCTACTACTATAGTCAACCTTTTATCAAGGTCACAGGCACTATCGAGCAAGATGGTAAAACCACTCATGTTTCGGGTGATGCCTGGCTTGATAGAGAATGGAGTTCGCAGTTTTTATCAAAAACTCAGCAGGGCTGGGATTGGTTCGCCTTAAAGCTAGATGATGGCTCTGCATTAATGTTATTTCAGCTAAGGGATAACAGTGGTGACAAACAGCACTTTTATAGTGGCAGACGTATGTACTCTGACGGCAGGGGTCATAACATCAGCACAGATCAAATATCAATGACTGCAACCGCATGGCAGCAAACCCCGTCAGGGCGCTACCCTGTCACTTGGCAGATAGCGATCCCCTCGGAAAACATCAAGCTTAACACTCAAGCTCTCAATAGCGACTCAAGCATGCCACTGTCTATCCCTTACTGGGAAGGCCCGATCAAAATATCGGGTAGCCACAATGGCTTGGGCTATATGGAACTCACTGGATATTAACCACTAATCTTTGCCTTTATTGGGCAAGTACACGGCTTACAAACTGTCATTCCCGCCCGCCAAACAAGAATAATTATCATTAACCAAGGTTCTGAATATTTTGAGTTTTTAATGTAGCGCAAGCTAACATTTCGTATGGATGAAATTCAAACAAGCCTATAGTGTTTAATGGTAAATTTGCGAACTAGATCACCATCAAAAAGTTGATCTTTGTCGACAAAAAACCTCAATACCCCTTGTGAGGTATACCCACAAAATATATGAGGTCTAGACTCGATATCAACCTTGGTAGATAGCAACTGCACTACTTAAAGAACAGCGTTATTTACCCCATTATAAAAGGTAACAAGATGAGCCAAGAATTTCATATTACCAGTCTAGTGGTGCATGCCGCGCCCCATGCTGTGACAGAGATTAAGAGCAAAATATCTGCTCTAACAGGCACCGAAATACATGCCGTTACTGACGAAGGCAAGTTTGTGGTCACCGTTGAAGGTGAGACCCAGCGTGCCATCCTCGATAGCGTTGAAGCAATAAACGCCTTAGAAGGCGTTATTAATAGCAGTCTGATTTATCACCAAGTCGATCCAGTTGAAGAGAAGAGTGAGGAACACCATGAGCATTAGCCGTCGCGAGTTTCTAAAAGCCAACGCCGCCGTTGCAGCTGCAACAGCCGTCGGTGCGACTCTGCCAGTTAAGATAGTTGAAGCTGCAGAGCAAAAAGATAGCATCAAGTGGGACAAAGCACCTTGCCGTTTTTGTGGCGTGGGTTGTAGCGTTCTCGTGGGTACAGATAATGGCAAAGTCGTTGCCACTAAAGGTGATCCAGAAAGCCCTGTGAACAAAGGCCTTAACTGTATTAAAGGCTACTTCCTTTCTAAGATCATGTACGGCAAAGATCGCCTTACTACACCGCTTTTGCGCATGACAGATGGTCAATATGATAAAGAAGGCGAATTCACACCAATCAGCTGGGATAGCGCGTTTGATATCATGGCTGAGAAGTGGAAGCACACCCTTAACACCAAAGGGCCTACCGCTATTGGTATGTTTGGTTCTGGCCAATGGACAGTTTGGGAAGGTTATGCTGCCTCTAAACTACACAAAGCGGGTTTCTTAACTAACAACATCGACCCTAATGCCCGTCACTGTATGGCATCTGCGGTTGTTGGCTTTATGCGTACATTTGGTATTGATGAGCCTATGGGTTGTTATGATGACTTAGAAGCCGCTGATCAGTTTGTGCTTTGGGGCGCCAACATGGCTGAAATGCACCCAATCTTGTGGGCTCGCCTATCAGATCGTCGTCTGAGCAGCCCAACAAGTCGCGTACACGTATTATCAACTTACGAAAATCGTAGCTTCGATTTAGCCGATAACGCCATGGTTTTCCGTCCACAGTCTGACCTAGTTATTCTTAACTATATTGCTAACTACATCATTCAAAACGATGCGGTAAACAAAGACTTCGTTAATAAGCACACTAAGTTTGCTCTAGGTACAACGGATATCGGTTACGGTCTTCGTCCAGAGCATCCATTAGAGCAAAAAGCGAAAAACCCAGGTAATGGTAAGTTTGCGCCAATCAGCTTTGATGAGTACGCCAAGTTTGTGAGCACCTACACGCTTGAATACGCAGCCCAAATGAGTGGTGTAGAGCCAGAAAAGCTAGAGCTTATGGCTAAAGCGTACGCCGATCCAAACGTGAAAATGATGAGTTTGTGGACCATGGGGATCAACCAGCACACACGTGGTGTTTGGGCGAACAACATGCTGTACAACATTCACTTGCTAACCGGAAAAATTTCAACGCCGGGTAACAGCCCGTTCTCACTAACAGGCCAACCGTCTGCTTGTGGTACTGCGCGTGAAGTAGGTACGTTTGCACACCGTTTACCTGCCGATATGGTGGTAGCAAACCCTAAACACCGTGAAATAGCTGAAAAACTGTGGCAATTACCAGAGGGCACTATTCCGCCAAAGCCTGGTTTCCACGCTGTATTGCAAAGCCGTATGCTTAAAGATGGCAAGCTGAACTGTTACTGGACTATGTGTACCAATAACATGCAAGCCGGTCCAAACATTAACGATGAAATGTACCCTGGTTTCCGTAATCCTGAAAACTTCATTGTCGTGTCTGACCCCTATCCGACGGTTACAGCTATGGCGGCGGACTTGATTCTACCAACCGCAATGTGGGTAGAAAAAGAAGGCGCTTATGGTAATGCTGAACGTCGTACTCACATGTGGCACCAGCAAGTTAAAGCACCTGAAGGCGCAAAATCTGACTTGTGGCAGCTAATGGAGTTTTCAAAGCGCTTTAAAGTATCTGAAGTATGGCCCGCTGAGCTGATTGCTAAGAAGCCTGAGTACGCTGACAAGACACTTTACGACGTACTTTATGCTAACGGCGTTGTGGACAAGTTCCCTGCTTCTGAATGTAAATCTGAGCTAAATGATGAGTCTGATGCATTTGGTTTCTACGTACAAAAAGGACTATTTGAAGAATATGCCCAGTTTGGTCGCGGCCATGCACACGACTTAGCGGACTTTGATACTTATCATGAAAACCGTGGTGCACGTTGGCCCGTGGTGAATGGCAAAGAAACCCTACGCCGTTTCGTTGAAGGTAGCGATCCTTATGTTAAGGCTGGTGAAGGCTTTAACTTCTACGGTAAGCCAGACGGTAAAGCGGTTATTTTCGCCCTCCCCTTTGAGCCTGCAGCAGAGGAACCAAACGAAGAATATGATATCTGGTTATCAACCGGCCGTGTACTTGAGCATTGGCACACAGGTTCGATGACAGCTCGCGTGCCAGAGCTTTATCGCGCCTACCCAGATGCACAAATCTTTATGCATCCTGAGGATGCTAAAGCACGTGGTCTAAAGCGTGGTGATGAAGTGATTGTGGCTTCACCTCGTGGTGAAGTGAAAACCCGTGTTGAAACTAAAGGCCGCAACAAACCACCAAGAGGCGTGGCATTTATGCCATTCTTCGATGCGCGCCAGCTGGTCAACAAGTTAATACTTGATGCGACGGATCCGCTGTCAAAAGAGACAGACTTCAAGAAGTGTCCAGTTAAAGTGATGAAAGCGTAAGTCTTTCACAAACAAATTTAACTTAATCGCTTGAGCAAAGCGGAGAAAAGGCAGCAAATGAGTACGGTCAATCAAAGTAAGTTCAAAGCAAAAGGCGTTAATCGCCGTCAGTTTTTAGCCACCACGGCAAAAGCAGGCTGTGCGATGAGCTTACTAGGAATGGGATTAACGGCAGTTGCAAAACAATCAACTCAATTAGACCCCTTCGCGATTAGACCGCCAGGAGCATTAAGTGAAGATGATTTTCTCTCGGCCTGTGTGCGTTGTGGTTTATGTGTAGAAGCTTGCCCTTACGACACCCTCAAACTCGCTCGCTGGTTTGAGGGTGCGCCAACGGGCACGCCTTACTTTACTGCGCGCAAAATACCCTGTGAGATGTGTGAAGATATCCCCTGTGTTAAGGCCTGCCCTTCGGGTTCGCTTGATCACAATTTAACGGATATTGAAGACGCTAAAATGGGAATTGCGGTACTTATCGATGAGAAAAATTGCCTGAACTTTAAAGGGCTACGTTGCGATGTTTGTTACCGGGTTTGCCCGCTAATTGATGACGCTATCACCCTTAATATGCAACACAATGCCCGTAGTGGTCATCACGCCATGTTTTTACCTACAGTCAACAGCGATAGCTGTACAGGCTGCGGTAAATGCGAACATGCTTGCGTGCTAGAGCAAGCTGCGATCAAAGTGTTACCGACTCATGTTGCTTTAGGTAAAACGGCAGCACACGATACATATATCAATACAGAATCCACCACACTTGAGATGTTAAACAAGAGGCTTGCATTATGAGCCAACCACTAAAGCAAAAACCGACAACACATGGTTTTGCGAAGGCGGCAATTAAAGAGCTAGGATGGTGGCGTGCCCACAAATTCCTATTTCTTCGCCGCCTAAGCCAAGTCAGTGTCTTTGCACTGTTTGCCATTAGTCCTTTGTTAGCACCTTTATTAGGATTGTGGTTGCTTAAAGGCAACCTCTCTACCAGTGAAGCCTTAGGTGTGGTGCCTTTATCTGATCCACTTACCACCTTGCAGGTGTTGCTGACAGGGCATCTACCCGAGCTTAGCCTCATACTCGGTGCCGCCATTATTGCTTTGTTTTATGCAGTGCTAGGCGGGCGAGTATTTTGCAGCTGGGTCTGTCCCGTGAACATAGTGACAGATCTTGCAAGCTGGTTACGACGCAAACTGAACTTGCCGCGTACAACGCAGATGCCTAGAAACTTACGTTACTATCTGCTAGCACTTGTGCTCGTTCTGCCAGTCCTTACAGGCCTTACAGTATGGGAATGGGTTAACCCTGTACCTATTTTGTATCGCGCCGCATTGTTTAGCGCTGGCAGCGGTTTATGGATCTTAGCAGCTATCTTCTTACTGGATCTATTTATCAGTGAAAGAGCATGGTGCGGACACTTGTGCCCAACAGGTGCACTCTTTGGCCTACTCGGCAAAGTCAGTCCGGTAAAGGTATCTGCCGTCAATGCAAAAGCGTGTGACAACTGTATGGATTGCTTTGTTGTATGCCCTGAAAGACAGGTCTTAAAACCTGCACTTAAAGGAAAACAACCTATGATAATCAGCAGTGATTGCACTCAATGTGGCCGATGTATCGATGTTTGTGCTCAACGCGTTTTCCAGTTTAAAAATCGAAAATATCAAAATCGAATTGCCCTAAAGGCGGAGAACACCCAATGAAAAAACTACTCACCTTAGCTGCGCTAGTGATGGCGCTTAGTGCTTGCACTGGTCAGCAAGCGAACACTCAAGCAGAGCCGGTAAACATCAGCTCACTTGGTAAGTCTGAGATCACAGATATTCGAGCCGCCGACCCAGCGCCGCTTTATCCAAAGCGTGGAAAATCTATCGAGCGTACTTTTGTACACCAGCCGCCGATGATCCCACACAAGGCAGATTATCCAATCACGCTAAAGAGAAATGGATGTATCAGTTGTCACAGCCCTGCTAAAGCTAAACGTATGAAAGCGACTGCAGTGGACCCATCGCATATGTTAGCTGATGGCAAACTAAACAACGAATATTACAACTGTACTCAGTGTCATACGCCACAAGCAGAAAACAAGCAGCATTTAGTTGAAAACGAGTTTTCAACTCAGTAAGTACTGAGCTGTTTTCACGGCTAATACTCATTGGTATATCGCATTTAAAAACCACCTTAACCTAGGTGGTTTTTTTATGTGAGCTTTACGTTAGAGGTTGCAAAACACCTTCACGCGCAGGCACGATAAGTACATTACTGCGAATACGGTTGAGTATTGATTCTGCCATATTTCCCACCACATAAGCATAAACGCCCTGACGCTGAACCGCGCCAAGCACTAAATAACGCACCTTATGCTTACAGGCTAATTGATAAATACACAGATCCGGTTCACCCACAGTAATATGGATACATTTAGGGTCAATATTGAGCTCATCAAACAATTCTTGATGTGTTTCCCGAGCTTTTCTTATCATTCCATGGATGTCGACAATTTCCATATCGTGGATCACCTGCGGCAATCGAATAACAAATGCAAGATGTAGCTCGCAGCTTGTGGCCTCAGCCAAAGCAACAGCCTGGCGAATAACGGCATGATTTAATTGTTTCTTTATCGTTTTGCTACTACCAAGATCTAACGCCATCATCACAGTATTATTGTTCTGTAGCGGATTATCCGTTAACAGCATTAATGGTATTCGGGTATGACGAATAAGACTCCAGTCCAATGGAAGATAATGATCAACGTGATGCACTCCTTTAACCATTAAATCGAAACCATGTCGCTTAGAGTGATGACATGCATGTTCTGACAGATCTTTACTCCACACACTATGGGCTGGCGTGTCTGCGGCATCGATACACTCTAACTCTTGCTCAACTTTCGCCATGCGCTGCTTCATCACATGTTTTTGCGCCACGGCAACAAACTTGGGATTGTAATACTCAGCATTACCAAAGTATTCAAAACTATAGGCAAATACCTCAGCACGCTTTCCTAGCACTCTAGCAAGTTCTATCCCCGCCGATATTGCGTTGACATGGGCCTCTTCTCTTTGGGAAATAATAAATACTTTGTCCATCGCTATCTCCGGTTACAACAACCTAGTATTAGCTTAGACAAATTTAATTGTTAATGCCGTGAAAACTGAATGATTGATGACCTAGGTCAAATGGTAAAAGGCGATGATAAATAAAAATAAAACATCAAAGTTAGTCGCGTTTTACCTATAAGAATCTGAAAGATAACTATTGCCTTCGGCCTTATTTCAGGTAACGTTATAGCTACATCAATTGAAAAAAGAGCATTACTATGAAGTCAGGTAAGCACGATGCACAGCTACTCAAACTCGCGTTAGAAATTGGTGTTGGCTATGCCAAGAAAAGAGGCTTTGCCGATTTTGGTCAAGGGATCTCTCCCAAAGACAAAGTTGAATGTATCTATCGATTACTGGTGCAAGATAATCTGATCCAAGCATTATCAAAAGATAAAGAAGATGGCCCCAATATGAAGCACAAATTAGTATTATGGATCAGTCGTCAATTGCCAGCCAATCATGAGTTACTCAATTAACATCATCATTCATATATTCAGTTCTGTGCAGCTTATTGCAGCGCAGAACGCTTATTACAATCCCTCAACTCCTTTAGTATTATTTATGCATAGAGAGTGATCTTTATCCTACACTGCCAACGTAATTAATCGGTATGAATAGATTAAACCCAAAAAAGCTGCTTCATAGTAAATGGACAGCCATTAAACCTAAAGAAAAGCAGAAGCATTTTATGGTCACTAAGGTGGAGTTTGATGAAGAGGGGGAAGTCAGCTTGTGCATTATTGAAGCAGTGCTGACTCGCACCGAATATCAAATTAATTGGCGCGAGCTAATGCAGCAAAGAAATTGGAACTTTGGTTGGAAGTAAAACGGTTCTAGCAGTGATACTTTGCCTAGGATTAGCGCACCTTACTCTTGGTTTTTTGCGCAGAACATTGACGCTGACCAGAGTTGGCATTGAGTTTTTGTTTCTGTTCTTTATCTAATGGCTTGGCAGCTAAATAGAGTGCTTGAGCGAATAAACCTTGATATGCCTTCATTTTATTTCCTATTAATTGCAACAAAAATAGACACAACAGTGTGCTTGCGGTCAAAGTAATCCTTATCCTATTATTAGTAAAATGAATAATAACTATCAACTGGATTCCATAAAAGCATGAACGTACAAATTAAGAGCTTACACTGCTTTATTACGTTACTTGAGGTGGGAAATTACACCCGAGCTGCTGAAAAGTTACACCTCACTCAGCCGACACTGAGCAAGATGATCCAGCGTTTGGAGGAACACCTAGAACAACCTCTACTTATCCGAAATAACCAAAAAGTCATTGCTACAGAAGCAGGCAGAATGCTTGAAAGTACCGCGAAGCAGATAGTGGGACAATGGCATAGGTTACAAGAAGATTTAAACAACTTAAATGGATTACAAACAGGGCAGCTTCGCTTAGGGGTATGTCCTATGATGGGAGAGATGATCATCAATCTCTTATCAGAATATCGAAAACGCTTTCCAAAAATAGAGATTAGTATTGTCGAGCTCGGCGGATATGGTGCGGAGCAAGCTCTGCTTAATGACACGCTAGATCTAACCTTTACCGCATTACCTACAACTCATTCACACGAGTTTGATAGCCATAACCTCAAAGGCTATCCCCTACTTGCTTGTATTCCGAAAGAGCATTTGCTGGCAAAGTCCAGAGCCATTACCTGGTCAGCTATTGAGCCTCATCCTTTTATTCTCTATAACGATGATTTTTCTCTGTCAAAGCTTATCCATAGGCTAAGCCGTAAGGCCAATGTAGAGCTTAATATTGCCGCTCAGAGTGGCCAATGGGATTTTATCGCCGCGATGGTAGAGGCTAAGATGGGCATAGCCATATTACCTAAGCCAATTTGCGATAAAATCGCCTCAAAAGAACTGTTATACCGACCACTATCACCAGCGCTAACATGGGATTTAGCACTGATTTGGCGTAAGAACTTACCACTTACCCCCGCAGCTGAGAGTTTCATCAATTTAAGTCGGGAGCTCAGCCCTAATAATCAGCTCGGTATAACGCCTGTGTAGCGTCAAGCAAAACGGTAGCCGTTTTTTCCTTGGCGCTTTACCTCATACATTGCACGATCGGCTTGTTCATAGGCAAAGCTAAAAGATTGATCTGAAAATAAACTGATCCCGATACTCATCCCAATTGTCACATGCCTATTTTCGACCTCGATAGACCCCATAAAAGCACTCAAGATCCTGTCTGCTATACAAGCAAGTAATGCTTTATCACTAAACTCAAACAGCACAACAAACTCATCACCTCCAAGCCTTGCGATTACTTGGGACTCTTGCACCTGCAGCTGCAGCATTTCTGCGATTTTAATTAGTAAGCTATCGCCAAACTTATGTCCATAGCGGTCGTTGTTAGCCTTAAAGTCATCTAAATCGATAAACATTAAGGCACCCTTTATTGAAGATTGACGCGAGCTATTAAACACCTCAATGATAGCTTGTCGATTGAACAGCTCAGTTAAAGGATCGCGATGAGCAAGCTTAGCTAACTCCTGCTCGTAGCGTTTCTCTTTCGTTATATCAACATGCGTCCCCATGATCCGTAATGGTTCCCCTCTCAAGCCAAATTCAATCACCCGCCCACGATCTGATACCCAAGTTACCGAGCCATCTTTATGCAACATTCTATGGGTCACATCGTAGGAGTCAGTTCTCCCCTTGATATGATCATCAAAGTTAGCGATCACCCAATCACGATCTTCTGGATGAAGATTACCTTTCCAGCTATCGATATGGGCTGCCAGATCATCTATGGTGTAACCGAGCAGTGACCCCCACTCCATATTAAACATGGTTAAATTACCGCTGGGAATATGCTGCTCCCACAAACACAAGCCGGTTCCATCTAACGCAGCATTGAGCTTTTGCTGTAAGACTTTATTTTGTTCACGTAACGAGGCATTTTCTTGTTCTATTAACGCGTTTTCAGCTGTTAACTTTGCCAGTATTTTGTCTTTATCTATCGAGGTCGTAATAATCCTCTCCTAGGTGTCCACTGATTAGCTTTAGCGGTTTTAAACCTACACCAACCCACGACAATAACAAGTCTGCAACATAAAAACATAACACCCCATCCCCGTATACATCCCACGCCACTTTTTATTTTCGAAGCGATAAATCTTACTCACATCAGGTTTGAGTCATGTAAACTTACCCCAAGTTAACTGATAGCTAATGCTGAATATATGATACTTAAGATCGGAATCGCTGGAGCGGGGTTCTCTGGTGCTGTTATTGCCAATGAGCTCGCCAAAGCTGGCCACCAAATAACAGTATTTGAACCTCGCAAACACATTGCTGGTAACTGCTACTCTTCAAGAGATCCTCATAGCAATGTAATGCTGCACCACTTTGGCCCTCATATTTTCCACACAGATAAAGCGCACATTTGGAACTATGTCACCCAACTTGGGCAAATGATGCCATTTACCAATAGAGTGAAGGCTATGAGCCAAGGGCAGGTTTACTCATTGCCAATTAATCTGCATACAATAAATCAGTTTTTTAATGCGCGGATGTCACCCGCTGAAGCTGAGCAATTTATTGCTAAACAAGCAGATAGCAGCATTATCGAACCACAGAATTTTGAACAACAAGCGCAAAAAATGATTGGTGAATCGCTGTACCAAGCTTTTTTTAAATACTACACCATTAAGCAGTGGGGACGTTCACCAGATACGCTACCTGCGAGTATTTTAAAACGGCTGCCTGTTAGATTTAATTACGATGATAATTATTTTAACCACCCATTTCAGGGAATGCCGATTGAGGGCTATACCCCCTTAATAGAAAAGTTACTCGATCACCCTAACATTGCACTGCAACTCGATTCGGCCTTTTGCGCCACAATGAAATCCGAGTACGATCATGTTTTTTTCTCAGGGCCGTTAGATGCGTATTTTGATTTTAAGCTCGGTAGACTCCCCTATCGAACCTTAGACTTTGATAAAGAAACCCATGAAGGGGACTATCAAGGCAATGCTGTTATTAACTATTGCGATAATAGCCAAGCCTATACACGGATCAGTGAGCATAAGCACTTTACCCCTTGGGAGACACACTCAAGAACAGTGATTTTTAAAGAGTACAGCCGCGAAGCAACCGCAGATGACACTCCCTATTATCCAGTGAGGCTTAGTGAAGATAACACCTTACTTGAGCGCTATATCCAACTGGCTAAACAAGAAAAAAATATCACCTTTGTCGGTCGATTAGGCACTTATCGCTACTTAGATATGGACGTGACAATTGATGAAGCATTGACGGCCAGCCAAGTGTTCCTAAATACACTCGCAACCAAACAAACCATGCCAGCTTTTACTGCGCAATAGCGACATTTATAGAGCCATTTGATATGAAAAAATACTTAGTCATTGCCCGTGTAGGCGATAACTCCCTGCATCCGCATTGGTTAGAAAATGCAGTCCCTAATTTTGACTTATTCTTAAGTTACTTTGGCGATAAGCCTAATCATTACCAAGCTGAAGCGACTTATTATGAGCAAGTAAAAGGTGGCAAGTGGCCAATAATCCATAAGCTCGTTGAAGCCAACTGGGCGATCATATCGCAATATGATGCAGTCTGGTTACCCGATGATGACATCATGACTGACGCTAATACTATCAATAAGATGTTCAGTCTTTTTGATGGTTTTGGCTTAGCGCTGGCACAACCGGCACTGACCATGGATTCTTACTTCTCGCACTCAAGCTTATTGCGTCAACCACACTCAGTTTTGCGCTACAGTAATTTTGTAGAGGTGATGGTGCCCGTTTTTTCGGCCAGTGCGTTGATCACCCTAAAAGAGAGTTTGGGCCAAAGTCCATCTGGGTGGGGACTCGATGCCCTGTGGCCTCACCTTATTGCTAATACTGACTTCAAACGTATCGCCGTTATTGATGCAACGCCCGTTATTCACACTCGTCCAGTCGGTGGTGAGCTGTATAAACTTAACCCTGAGTTATCACCAGAGAAAGACGCGCTGCAGCTACAAAGCTTATACCCGCAGTTCAATATCTGTCGTCGTCATGGGCCAAATAAATTTAAAGTTTATAGTCAGATCTCGCAATCCAGCCAGTGTTCCTCAATCTTGGCGAGCATAAGAGGAAAATATCAAAGAGTCATTGCCAAACACAGAGCTAAAAAGCACGCCAAATTTAACCATAGTTAAAGTGGAAGCCCCGACAACCGTGTACCTTTGATACTGGTCAATTAAACGCCTGAAAACATATCTTGCCCTATAATTATTGACTATAGATAAAGGGACGAAGCAAAGCTGTACTGCTGGAGGCTATGTGGCAATTCAGGGGCTGACAACCGAGCAGGCACGGGAGCGGTTAAAGCAAAATGGGGCAAACTGCTTGCCTAAGCCGCTTAGGAATAGTTTTTTTAAACTGTTTCTTATCCAATTTCGTAGCGCATTTATCTATGTGCTATTGGTTGCAGTGATTGTTTGCTTACTCCTCGGGCAACTTATCAATGCTTTTTTTATCTCCATTGTTTTACTTATTAACGCGCTTATTGGCACGATTCAAGAATTTTCAGCTCAAAAAGCCGCCGACTCATTAGCGCATATGGTGCCGCAGCAGAGCCGCGTTATCCGTGATGGCCACCCAATGCTTGTTGATAGCAAAGATCTAGTGGCAGGTGACTGGGTCATACTCAACAGCGGCGATCGTATCGGTGCAGATATCAGCTTAAAACAAGCAAATTTATTTCAAGTTGATGAGTCAGCTCTCACAGGAGAGCCCGCCTCTGTTAGCAATAAAAAACAGGCTTTTGCTGGAACCTTAGTCACCCATGGGCGAGCCGAAGGCGAGGTCATTGCGACCGGAGCCAATACTCAAATAGGGCAGATAGCCCATTTAGTCCACCAGGGCGGTAGCACCAAGCCACCGCTGATGCAAAGAATCGATCTATTCACTCTACGTATCGCGATAGCCATAATCATCATCATCGCGCTCATATTTGGCCTGACTCTACTTCGAGGCGCGCCGCTCTCTGACGTGTTCTTACTCGGCGTTGCATTAGCTGTATCTGCGATCCCTGAGGGGCTTCCGGCTGCCATTACCGTGGCTCTTGCTATCGGTATGAAACGAATGGCTAAAGCTAACGTGATTGTGCGCAAACTCGTTGCAGTGGAAGCACTCGGCTCTTGTACGTTTATCGCCTCCGATAAAACTGGCACATTAACGGTCAACGAGATGACCATTGGTCAAATTTGGCTTACTAATGAGCAGGTTTACCTTGTCTCCGGCGAAGGACTCAGCCCCATAGGTGGTGTGTATCCCTCTGGAGAACAGACTCAGGTTGACTTAATTCAACCTAATTCAGAGAGCAATCACTTAGTGGCAGGCAGCTTAACAAGTGAATCCACACTTAAGCAGTTAGTCACGGCGGGGACACTCGCTAATGAAGCGCACTTAGTTTTTGAGGAGCATCACGTGCACGCCGATGGTGATGGCGTCGATCTTGCGTTTCTTGTCTTAGGCCACAAGTTCAAACTCCCTTTCGATCCAGTACAGCAACGGCTGAACTTATTCCCCTATGAGTCAGAAAAAGGCTTTAGTGCCAGCATAGATAATAGCTCGTTAGGCCCTATGATCTCAGTAAAAGGAGCGGTAGAGAAACTTATCCCCATGTGCTCGATTAACAAAATGTTACGACAAAAGGTGCTTAATCAAGCCCACATAATGGCGCAGCAAGGATATCGTGTACTAGCTGTCGCTCACGGCTTAGGTACTCCTATAGATGATCATTTTAGTGGGCTGAAACTTCTCGGTTTAGTCGCCATGAGCGATCCCCTTAGACCCGACGCTATCGAGGCCGTTGCAGCATGCCGAAAAGCGCACATTAAAGTCGCGATGATAACTGGCGATCACCCTGCCACCGCCCTCACCTTATCCAAACAACTTAAGATTGCAGATGAAACTGATAGTGCGATTACGGGGCCTGCACTTGAACAAGCAAGATTGCAGAATATCAATACATTTGACCGGCTTGTCACCAATCATAGAGTGTTTGCTAGGGTCAAACCGCAACAGAAAATGGAGATCACTCAGTCGCTTATCAGGCAGGGAGAGTTTGTCGCCATGACAGGCGATGGCGTTAATGATGCCCCCGCCTTAAAACACGCCCATGTGGGAATAGCTATGGGACTTAGAGGTACTGATGTCGCCAGAGAGAGCGCCTCATTGGTGCTAACCGATGATAAATTTAGCTCCATTGTAAAGGGGATTGTTGAAGGTCGCGTCGTATATAACAATATTCGCAAGGTGATCTACTTACTGATCAGCACAGGTGCTGCAGAGATCTTGCTGTTTATACTCAGCGTGCTGTTCGCGCTACCTATCCCACTTTTCCCGCTGCAGATCCTCTGGCTAAATATTGTCACCAATGGGGTACAGGATGTTGCACTCGCCTTCGAACCTGCCGAAGGCAAAGAACTACTTCAAGCACCGCGGTCGCCTAAGGAGCCTATTTTCGATCGATTGATGCTCGAAAGGGTCTGTTCGAGCGCACTCACCATGGGGCTGATCGCATTTGGTTTATTTACCATATTACTGCAAACAGGCTCCAGTGAAGCAGAAGCCCGTAACCTCACGTTAATGTTGATGGTGCTGTTTGAAAATGTACATGCCCTCAATAGCCGCTCAGAACACAGGTCGATATTACAGATCCCTTGGTTTAGTAACCCAATATTACTTATCGGTATTGTCGTTGCACAGGGGATCCATATTGGTGCCATGTATACACCAGGACTCAGTGATGCGCTGCAAATCAGTCCAATTAGCCTCGGTCACTGGTTGATTTTGCTCGCTACCGCCTCAGTACTCTTTGTTGTAGATGAACTACATAAAAGGTATTGGCGTACCAAGCATCATCCGAAGGTCGCTGCGGCCATAGCGAGTCAACGACAAGAGTAGTCAGCTAGCAGCAGTCATCATTAGCTCTTAACTCATTTTGCAGCTTAGCTTTAGAACTAGCACTTTAGCTAAATCGGACTCACGGTAAGTACAAAATACAGGCCTTGGGCATCACCAAGGCTCGATTAGATATTAGACTTTATACAGCCAGACAACTATTCTCATACTAGTCGAGCTGGGGGTAAAATACAGATGCGTTTTCTCTATTTAGTTCTTGTATTGCTGGCTGTTACCCGGATTTTTGCGGTTATAGCCAAACGCTTAAATTTACCGCCGATTGTAGGCGAGTTAGTGTCTGGGATCGCACTGGGGTTATTCCTGTATCGTTTTCAAGACACATTTCCATTGCTGTGGGAAGTGACTCAAGGGGAAGCGTTTGAAGCGCTGGCCGATCTAGGGATGTTTTTCCTGATGCTATTGGCTGGCGTACGCATGAGCCCACTCGACTTTAAGAAGACCTCAAGCTCAGCCCCTGCTGTAGCGGTCGGCGGCATGTTAGTGCCTATTATCTCTGGTACCTTAATAGGGCTTATGCTGTTTCCAGAATCCCCCTTTAAAACAGTTCAAAGTTGGTTCTTGGGAACGGCTCTTGCCGTTACGGCGGTGCCTGTCACCATTCGCATGCTGATGGAGTTTAACCGCTTAGATACCGAAGAGGGTAAAACCATTGTCGCCGCCGCGCTGTGGGACGATCTACTCAGCTTATTTATTCTCTCCTTATTGTTAGCCACTATTAGTAATGGGGGCACCCTATCTTTTACTCTAGATTTATGGGGCCCACTTTTAGCTAAAGTACTGCTCTTTTTCGTTATCACAATACCTGTCGGCTACTATCTATTTCCTTTTGTTGGTCGCTATCTCAAGTATACCAATATCCCTGATATTGATTTTAGTATGCTATTAATCGCCTCTCTGGGATACGCTGTACTCGCCGAAATACTGGGTTTACATTTTATTATCGGTGCCTTTGTCGCAGGTATGTTTTTCCATCCTGCGGTTGTGGAGCAAAAAGTATATGACCGCGTTGAGAGACAAACGTCGGGTATCACCTCAGGTTTTCTCGCGCCAATTTTTTTCGTGTCGATAGGGTTTCATTTAGACTTGACGTCACTGGCATCAATCCCTGGGTTTGTCGCTCTGCTGATTACTGTAGCCTTGCTCAGTAAGCTCATTGGCGCTGGGCTATGTGCACGGGCTACGGGTCATAGTAGCCAAGAGTCACTGCGAATAGGCGTTGCAATGAGTGGCCGCGGAGCAGTTGAAATCGTTTTAGCGGGAGTCGCGTTACAAGCCGGGCTATTTAATCATCCAGACCCTACACCGCCCATCATATCTGGGCTATTTTCCGCCATAGTCATCATGGCGATAGCAACCAGCATTATCACCCCATTGTTGTTAGCGTTTTTAATTCGCTATCAGGGGGTCGATAAGTCCTGAAAGCAACTATATCCGATCTGTATAAAGTTAATCGGTATAAAGTTAATCGATATAGCGCTAGTCAGTATCAAGCCAAATCAGTATCAAGATATGAATGCCTAGCGAATTTTAGACAAAAAAATACCCACATTATGTGGGTATTTTTTAGGTCTAATTCGCTACGCTTTCACTCATCTTAACTGACCTTAAGTTAGGCTGCGAAGAAGTACACCAAGTTGCTAGGCAACCGGAGACACAACAAACAGTAACTCACCTTGAGAGACTTGCTGACCGTTACTGTTAAGAATACGCTCAATACGATACTGTTGATCTTCAGGGTAAAGTATCGCGTTCTTACGGTTAAAGCCTGCTAAGGTTACCTGCGAGAACATCTTCATTGCTTCTGTAAGCGCTAAAGTCTGATCGACAGTAACTATGTCGCCTTCTTTAACAAAGTCAGCTTCACCCGGTGCTGGAGAGGTATAGAAGATACCTGCGCCTTGAGCCATCACTTTAAGCTCATTACTTTCACCAACGCGAAGTGATGCAGTATCAACACCTACCGTTTCTGCCGCCGCTTCCATTTCAGCAATCATCTCTGGCACGTCTAGCTCTGCCATAAAGCGTGGTAGATAATTAGTATCGTATACGCCTTCGTTGAAGGTGCCATCTTTAAGGATGCGCGTGAGCAACGGAATGTTAGTTGCGATACCTTTTATCACCACTTGGTTTGCTAGGTAGTCGTGTAGCTTAACAATCACATCTTCACGGCTCTCACCACGACAGATAATCTGCGCAATCAAGCTATCGTAATAAGGAGAAACCTCTTTACCTTCGCCTGCAATTGAGATGATTTCGATGTCATCACGCTCTGGCATCTGGTACTCAGTGATTAGACCTGGGTACGGTAATAACTGTAATACGCCATTACTATCAAGAGCCGCTTTTTCAGCCGTTACACGCACTTCCATCGCATAGCCAATATCTTGTGGCTCAAGCTCGGCAATCGAGCGACCTGCTGCGATATCAAAACCAGCGCTAACGATATCAATGCCTGATGTTGCTTCAGTAACTGGATGCTCAACCTGTAAACGAGTGTTCATTTCCATAAAGTAGACTTCGTTCGCGTCTAAGTTATAGATAAATTCAACCGTACCAGCACCCATGTAATCGGTTGCGTCACCAAGTAGACGGGTGTATTCCATCACCTTTTGCTTAAGCTCATCTGGCAACATAGTTGAACCAGACTCTTCAACCACTTTCTGGTTATTACGCTGTACAGAACAGTCACGTAGGCCGAGTACTTTAGTATTACCAAACTGATCACGTAGTAACTGGACTTCAATGTGACGTAGCGAGGTTACATACTTCTCTAGGTACAAGTCACCGTTACCAAATGCGGCAGCTGCTTCAGTAGAGGTCTTTTGGAACAAGGAGATCATGTCACCTGGACGTTCAACAACCTGAATACCTTTACCGCCACCACCTTGTACCGCCTTAAGCAGTACTGGGTAACCGATTTCGCTAGCAACGTTTACCGCTTGCTCTGCGTTAGTCAAAATACCGTGACTACCCGGTACAACAGGCACGTTTTGCGCTTGTGATGTCTTAATCGCGTTCGACTTGTTACCCATAGTCGTCATGCTATGCACGCTTGGACCAACGAAATTAATACCGTTGTTGACACAAAGTGCAGCAAATTGCGGGCTTTCAGACAAGAAACCAATACCTGGGTGCAATGCATCCACATTTTCGTATTCAGCCACTTTAAGTACAGAATACGCGTTTAGGTAACTCTCATCAGAAGTGTTACCACCAATACAAACTAACTTGTCGTTGCCTTTTAGCATATCAGCTGGAACTGACGTCATATCAGGATCTGATGCAACCAATACCACATTGATATTATTGTCATGAGCCTTGCGGATAAGCTTAACCGCAGTACAACCACGAGCATGAACCAATACCTTGTCAATCGGCTTCATTAGTTGACGCGGATCATCCTGAACAATCACTTCTTCAGCAATCAGTCTTTCAGGAACCAACGTCGATACTGCACTACCAATCACATCAATAATCTTAGCCGTCGGCTTAGGCATTAACGGATCGATGCTTTGTAATTGTTCGTCAATCGTGTCACTAAATGGGTTCGTCACCAATGCATCCATCGCGCCTGGTACTTTAGACAAGTAGTTAGACAGCGTAGACGTAGACGGTAAGTAAGCTGGAACAACCATTTGGCCCGCAAACGGCATGTTAGTGCCAGACAGGTAATAAGTTTGTACCAGTGGATGTGTCACAAAACTTGCCTGTGCACCACCGGTACAATCACCATAACCAAACATCAATACTGGCAATTCGTTATCACGAATAAAGCGAGTAATACGATCGTTCACCACTGCCATAGAGAAAAGCGCGGCTGCACCTTCTTTAGTCTGCATACCACCTGAGCTGATGAAACAGATAACCGGTAGTCTGCGCTTAGCACACTCAATCAATAACGCGCTGAACTTCTCAGCTGCCGCCATATCGAATGCACCCGCCTGGAACGCCGTATTTGATACTGCAACACCCACGCGCATTGGCTGACCGTTATGATCAAAATCAGCAAGACCTGTGATTAAACCACATGGGCGAATGCCCTTGTCTAATGCATCTTCGATTGAAAGACGGAAACCGGGGAAGTTAAGCAAGTTAGCTGAAATCTTATCGCCGTTAATCTCTTCAAACTCAGAGAAAAACTTAGCGACAATTGATTCCCAACCCATTTTTCCTGCGCGTTTTTCGTCGCGAAGTACTTTCTGGATTAACAAATCTTGATAACCCATAGTCAAACGGTTCCAGAAGTCTTTACGACGACCGATACGAACAGGGTTAATTGCGCCAGTGTATTCACCGCTTTCTTCTTCGCTGTCAAAATACTCAGGCAGTAAACGCTCGAAAAAGTAAGTCAGAATAACAAATAGACTGTCGTTCAGTTGTGGGAAACCAACACTCTTCCACTGCTCAGTACGAGTCAGTAGTTCTGCGCGGTTTGACTGTGACATAAAGTACTTCAGCCACTTGTAGAACTTGTTCTTATCGTTAGCAACGTTTTGCGTCGATAGTGCACGGTCAATAGAGTCATGCAGCAAGTTATCAACCGAGTTACGTGACAAACTCTTAGACATCATGGCTTCTTTTGCGATAGACGCAAGATTACCCACAACGTTGTCGTAAAGCGCATCAAACACTAAAATGTTATGACATTGCCAAATAAAGTCTTCACGCAGCTCATCATGAACAATCACATCTAACACGGTTAGCTTGTTCAGTTCAGGCCAATCGGCTTGCGTCACTTCAGATGGAAGCGTCTCAAGATAATTAATCAGCCCTTTGAAGTTGTTCTCTGCGTTGCCTTTCCAGCGGTGGTATAGCGACCAGCTGATGTTAAAGATAAGCGCCTTACGGGCTTTCTTATAGTTCTCTTTTGGCTCACCCAAAATCAAACGCGTTAGCATATTACGCTCGGTAGACACATCATCACGCTTAGCGATGAAGTTACCCCATAGCTTGTTCAGCTCTTCGTCATAAACCAGTTTATCAGGGCTTGATAACCAAGACTGGAATACACGGTCTTGCTCTTGCTGAATACGCGCTAACAAATCACCTTCAGGCACGCTGACCTTAGATAGCCGACCGTACTGCTCTTGCGAGATAGAATGGATACGGCTACGCAGCGTTAGATAACGCAAGTAACGGTATGTACTACCAAACAGGTTCAAGTGCATTGTTGGGTTGTTAGCTACCGCAAGCTCAGCATTGAGCTCTAACGCTTCAAGATTCTTAGACGGGCTTAGGAAACGCGCTAAACTGCGGTCATAATGCTCACGCAGATCTTCTGACTCACGCACAAAGTTAACCGCTGCTTTTTCTACCGCTTCGATACTGCTAATAATTGCACGGCGTAAATTGTGCTGACGCTCATCTCGGTCTGATGGCGAGAAATCGATAATGCCATCGATACAACCAGAGGTATAAAGCTCTTCAGGCGATACACCAACTGACTTAGCACATTCCTGCCAAGACAAGTTGTATTTACGGGCAATGCTTTGCAAACCTTGTGGCTGGATGGTGTTAAAAATACCATCACGTAGCGATAACAAGATGTTTGCAGCGGCAAGTGGAATCGCGCCACCAGAGTAACCCGCACCGATAACTATACCCACAGTAGGTACGTCAACGTTCGCGCTCTCGGCAATCGCTTTAGAAATAGAGTGTGCTTGGTTCTGGCTGTTAGCTATTTCACCTGCATCGGCACCAGGCGTGTCGATAAGGTAAACAATCGGCATAGACAGCTCAGCAAAGTGGCGAATCGCTTTACAGCAAGCAATATGATGCTCAGGCATCCATGCTCCGTTTGCGGTTGTGCGTTCTTGCGCGACAAAACCGATACGGCGAGTACGAGATCCAAAATTCAGTTCAATCTCTGCACTATAAAAAGGGCCGATATGGGTTTCGGTAATGAGCTTACCTTTAAGATCCGCAATGATGCGTTTAGCACCCGGGCGATTTTTATCTTGAGTTGGTTGAATCACCTTAGTGACATAACCATCAACGTCTAACTGAGCCAAGTCTTTAAGATTAGCTTGAATCGCGTCATCGTCTAAAAGACCTTTAATCTCCTCTGAAAGCGTTTGCTTACTGTGCTCAGGAAACAGTGAAAAGTCTTTTGCTAACTGCTCTGCTTTTAGAAAAAGCGGGTCGGCAGTTTGCACTTGAGTCATGTTAGCGGGCTGATTTTTGCTGGTCATCGAAAGATCCTCTGCTTTAGCCTCTGAAATTTTTAGCCCGTAAATATAACTTTGTTATCCCGTCAATTGCTATTAAACTGCACTAGACGCTTTGTTCCATATTTGAGACAGTGGAGATAACATGCCTGATTTAAACGGTATGATGCTCTTTGCAGCGGTAGTTAGAGCCAAAGGTTTCTCTCAAGCTGCCCGTGAAATAGGCATGCCAAAATCAACCATTAGTCGTAAAGTTGCTCAACTAGAAGAGCAGCTTGGCGTGCGACTTTTACAACGAGATACCCGTAATTTAAGCCTGACTCAGGTCGGTGCGCTGTTTTTTCAGCATTGCTCCAGTATAAGCGATGAAATAGAGGCTGCCAAAGCCACAGTAGAAAATACCCATAACGACGTTTCTGGCTTATTGCGTATTGCTATTCCCGTCTCTTTTAGCCAAGAGTTAATTGCCACATTATGCAGTGGCTTTCTACGTCTATACCCCAATGTTGAGCTCGACGTGCAATTTACCGATAGTGATATTGGACTCGTAGGAGAAGGTTACGATATCGCCATCAAATATGGCCCATTACAGTCATCTGATTTAGTCGCAAGACTGTTATTTGAGCGCCAACCTATCTTGGTCGCAAGCCCTAGTTACTTAAAAATTCATGGCACGCCAGCAACACCACAAGATTTGGCTGAACATAGTGGTATTTTATTAGGGACCTCACGCTCTGCCCCTATCTGGCCGCTGGGTAAAGGCACCAGAAAAACCATGGTTAACTTTCAGCGAAAAGTGCGCGTTAACAGCGCGGTGATGGTCAAGCAACTCGCTATGGACGACTTTGGCATTGCCATGCTGTCAAACTCAGTGTGTAAGAACGAACTCGCAAGTGGCTCTCTAGTCCCCTTATTACAAGAATGGCCAATGGAGGCCTTTAAAGTATACGGTGTGTATTCGAGCAGGCGTCAGCTGGCCACTAACATCAGTGTGTTTTTAGACTTCTTCCATAAGCGCTTTACTAGCCAAGAGTCACTACAATCTATGATGATGTAATTGAGCTAGCGACAATGGGCCACTAACATCAGTGTGTTTTTAGACCTCTTTTATAACATAAGCGCTTTACTAGCCAAGAATCACTACAATCTATGATGATGTAATTGAGCTGGCCTCAACTGGCCACTAACATCATCTTAGATAGCCGCAACCGAAAGCCGTATCTATCGCATCAAGAGCCACCAGCTTATGCTCTTGCATATGTGTCGAGCTTAGATACCGAGCTTAAAAACGATAAGGGAAGCGTAAACTAATTTGATAATCCGGTGAGTCTTCAGTCAATCCCGCACCAATGCTGGTCACCATTGAGAAGTTTTCTGTTAAAGCCAGTGTTGCCCCTAAACCTAAATTCGCTGTATTGGTGTCGGTTCTAGCAATATCTTGCCATTCACCACCAAGAGGCCTTTGCTGAGTCTTAGTAAAAAAGCGCTGGTTAAAGCTCATACCAATACTCATTCTTTCTGACACAGCAAACGCTAAGCCTAAGCTGTAATCGATGTAATCACCCAGATCGATATCTCCCGGTGACATACCAGGTAGCCCCGAAAGATCGCCATACTCTTCAGGTAAGAAGGTACCGTAATTGAGGTTAAAAAATACAATCGCAGGATCATAAGTTTTAGCCAAACTAAAACCTGTCGAAATTCCCCAGGCCCCTGTACCTGTAGCAATTTGATCCGGATAAGTCAGGTTTCCCGACTCCGACGATTCTAGGTTTATGCCAAAAGGGTCTGTGCCTGTAGGCATGCGAACCCTGACATTCCACACCCAATCTGGCCACCCATCCCCTTCGGTCATAATCCGATAATAAGCAGCGACGCTCATATCGCCAATTTGTCCGCCTTCGACATCGGCTGATTCATAAAGCTGACTTGAGTTACCTTCGCCCACTGACTCATACTTATTCAGGCGGTACACAAATGGCATCGCCATTTCAAACTGCCAACTATCATTTAGCGTGTAACGCGTAGTGAGATCGAGCTGAACCGTATTAGAACGAATTCGGTCTAGATTTAGGTTGCCCAAGAAAATAGCATCCAATGCTAAAAAGCCACGCAAAATGAGATCTTTACGACCGTAATAACTGTAAGTCAAAGAAGGTTCGATGGTGAGTTTACGGTCAAACACGTTGTGGGCTTCTTGCAGTACATCTTCGGTACTACGAGAGCGTTCAGGCTCCTTTTTTACTGAAGAGCTAGCTACCGCTTGAGAGCTGGCAATTTGTGCAGTTTGTTGAGGTGGGCGCTCTACTGATGCTTTAGATTGCTGTTGAGGCTGATTAGCAACCTGCTCGCTATTCGCCCCGCCCCCAACTTGCGTCAATGCAGCCTCTTTGGATAACACTTTCTGTGCCATGTGGTTGATGGCTTTTTGCTGCATCTGTAATTGCTGATTTAACAAAATAAGTTGCTTTTTTAGCAACTGTAGCTCTTCAGCTTCAGTCATCGCGGCTTTAGGGCCATCAGCCCCGAAGCTAGAAAAATGCAGGCAAGAAATGGAAACAAGTAACGCCACTTTAGTCCATTTAAAATCCATTTTTGTCATCCTTTATTATGCTTTCAAAAACTATAGACCAATCCCAATAATATCGCGTACCTGCTGTCCCAATATCTGACGTTCTTTAACGCCAAGATCGATTCCTTGATATCGAATTAACGAACGGTTAGAAATTTGATGAAACGTGCCGTTAACCGTAATCGACTGCAATAACTGCCCATTACCGCCCTGAGAAGAAACGCCTTGCCCAAATGAGGCTGACGCCATATCGACCTGATAACCCAATTGACCGTCAGCAGTCGAGTACACAACGTTACCACTGCTGCTCACTAAACTTTGGCCTATAACGATCTCTACACCATTAGCAAGTGGATTTAGGCTTCCAGGCTCAAAGTCCAGTTGGTTATTGACCTGATTAAAGTCACCAGCAATTTGGATCCGCTGTTGTAAACCCGTTTGCTGACCACTTGCAGACAAGTCAAGGCTATCCCCCGTTGAGGAAACGGCATCAGCTACAGTAATTCGCATTGCTGGACCACTGCTAGCATTGGACATTTCAACCTGCATTTGTACTTGCTGCGTCACTCCTTGCTCGTTGATATAGTGTGTTTGCATGTGCAGGCCAAAATAAAAGTCTTGGCCATTTTGTGTATATTTACCTCTTAATTCCGCTAACTCTTGATCCAACAGTGGCGATTTCCCCTCAAAAACTTCTAAAGGGGTGTCAGATGCAAAAACTGAATTAGCTAATAAGATCCCTGTCACTAAGCAAAATCGCATTTTGCCTCCTAGAGCATGTCCGCATACTCAAAACCAAACTCTAATAGCTCGGCATCCGATAACGGTTGCAAAGGGCCAAGCGTGTTGTAGGTCAACCGAGCCCGTGGTTGAAGCAATGGATTGTCTTTAATGTATTCATTGCCGATAACGACAAACACAATTCCATTCCACTTTTCAATAAATTCGTCATATTCTAATATTCGATTACCAAGAGCTGGATCACCAAGATACACCTGGTTATCGGTAAACCTTCTCATCACGACAAAGTGGCTATAGCCACCATCGTTTAACAGCACGATTGCGGGAATTTTTAGTTGTTGCAGCTCTTTCACTCCAACCCGGTAACCGCGTCCACGCATGTTTTGTGTCGTTAAATATCGCTTCATATCTAACAAGGAGAACCCTTGTTGCTGAACGACCTCCATATCGGACACTTTTAACATCTCTAATAAAACATGCTCTTCGGTTATTTCATCTTTGCCATAACCGAACTTAAGAATGCTGGCCAGACTTGCGGCGCCGCAGGAAAAGTCCGTTCTTTGCTGCACTACAAATTCAAATTTTCGCTCTCTGATACTTTGGATATTTTTACTGTAATTTCCCATTCCAGGGATCATGCCTGTCAACATGATTTCGGCTGCAAATAAACTCGGTGAAAACCAAGTAATACAAAAGATAAGCAGATATTTGTTCATAGCACATCCTTGTAGCAGTAGCCTGAAAACAACTCAGGCTACTGTGGATACCAAAATGAAGATTTATGGATTTTCAGAAACGATCGCTCCTCCTGTCATGCTGGTTAGTGATAAGTTATTAGACTGTAAATTACCGTTACCAGAGGCCATGTTAACGCCAATGTTACCCGACGCATTCTGGAAGGCACTGCCACTAAGCGAGGCTGTATTGGTAGTTTTTTGAGTCACTGTTTCAATATAAATAGGCAACTGACCACTTACGGTACCTGCCAGTGTCATGTCGCCACTTTCATCAAAGCTTAGGCCATCAGCTCCAGTCGGGTTTTGATTATCCATATCCATATGGCCCCATATAGATGCCCCAGGCGTGTTATGCGCACCATCAGTGTCCTGCCAAATTTCAGGATAGTAGGCTGCATTTTGCTCAGACGTACCTGTATAGGTACCAGTAGCATCCATCGTCAAATTCACCGCAACTGAATCAACTGTATTTTGCACCACGCTCTGATTTTTCACTCCGTTATGAGCAGACACCTGTGAGTTAGAGACACTCGCTTCACCTAAGCTGCCCTTATGAGCTGATGCAGCCATATTATTGGCCTGTACGTTATTACCACCTGACGCAATATTTACCCCCACATTACCTGAGGCGCCTTGGAAAGCTCCATCGCCAATCGATGCACTATTTGTCGATGCATAGTTCATGGTGCCGTTAAATGATCCACGCTGAGTACTGAAGATCTCAGCATCACCAGAACCAAAGGCAAAGCTGGCATCAATTGATGCGAGTGCAGCTGAATTACCTTGAATATTAAAATCACCAGCCGCCTGGTTCACTCCAATATTACCGCTAGCATTATTAAAGGCAGAACCTGAGACTGAAGCTGAGTTATCAACATAAGAATTGCCAGTCAAGTTGCCACCTGTAGTCTGTACGTTGTCGACCACAGCCATACCTAGAGCGTCGACTTTAATTACGCCAAGAACTAGGGCGCCGCCTTTAAACGTAACATCTTTCTCTACGCTGACTTTCTTATTCAGTTCGACACTACTATTCGATTCAGAATTAGAACTTGAATCGTCATTGCCGTTAGCAAAGGCATTACCGCTTATTGCAGCAGCGATACACATTACTAGGGTTAATTTTTTCATTTCCATTTTCATATCTCCATTTAAGTAACTTAGTTCCCACTAGGTAACTGCAGCGAGAACTGATTTATGGCGCTGTTTCCATCACCAGAAATTTGATTGATTTGTACAATTCCTTGAGCATTTTCAAAACTATTCGGAGCAATAACGCTAAGGTTTGAATCCTTATGATCAAGTGGCAAAACGGTAGGGCTAGCAATGTTATCCAGTGCACTATCATCTAATCCCAAGCCAATCACGGACTGCAAAGCAATTGCGCCAAGATTAGCTTGAATATTCCCCTGCCCACTCACCTGATTAACGCTAATAAGACCTTGTGCATTTTCAAAAGCCAGTGCTTCAATATATGAGAGGTTTTGTCCATTAGAGGGTTCAGCTAACGATAGGTAGGGATTTTTTTGATCTGACAATATGACGACTCGATCGCCAATAGCATGGCTATTGGTTTGAAGGTTGCTGCCACCTGCAGCTTGGTTAATTGCAATACGACCACTGTTATTGCTGAAAGATTTTGTGCCGACTGTAGTGCTATTATCAACATGTTGAATGAGAGTGGTATTGCCACCGTTCGACCAGGCAACAGATGCAAAGCCTGCTAGGCAAAGAAATACTCCTCCTTGAATACTGCTTAATTTCATTATTCAACA
Source organism: Shewanella sp. 0m-8 (assembly GCF_052977265.1). NCBI lineage: Bacteria > Pseudomonadati > Pseudomonadota > Gammaproteobacteria > Alteromonadales > Shewanellaceae > Shewanella > Shewanella sp. 0m-8. The sequence goes on from NZ_JBRIMB010000006.1 coordinate 113,725, forward strand.
CCCGATAGTTCACTAAAACCGTGCAAGGGTATGAGCAAGCATCGAGCCACCTTATTAAAACAAATCGTTTCAACAAGTTAACAATATGACATCAAGTCGTTGTCTCAGAAATAAGACAGAGGGACACTAAGTGGTTGATATAGTAGAAATCGTAAGTGAGGCCTATGATCTCATTATTGAGATCACGACTCTAGAGAACTGATCTCATGTTTATCGATAAGTCGATATAGCGTCGCTCTAGAGATTTTCAGCTCTTGAGCAACACTGTCCATTTTACCGTTATAGCGCTGAATGGCCGTCAACACGGCATGTTTCTCAACCACATCTTTTATGGTTTTTAAGCCTTGAGTAAGGACTGGGTTCACCAGTGTGTCTTCGAGCTCTAAATCTGAAGTTTGGATAATACCGTTTTCACATAAAATAACTGCGCGACGAATTTTATTAATCAGTTCTCGTACATTACCAATCCATTCATACGCTAACATTGCACTTTTAGCTTGCTCACTGAAACAGCACACACCTGTATTAAATTCATCAGCGTATTGATCACAAAAATAATCCGCCAATGGAATGATATCCTCTTTACGTTCGCGCAAAGGGGGTAACTCCAATGTGATCCCATTAAGGCGATAAAACAGATCTAAACGGAACTCCCCACGCTCAATAGCAGCTTCAAGATCAATATGAGTTGCCGCAAGGATGCGTACGTCGGCAGCTTGTGGCTTACATCCACCAACCGTATCAAACGTGCCCTCTTGTAAAAATCGCAGTAAGTTCACTTGCTGCTCTATTGGGAGATCCCCTATCTCATCTAAAAATAATGTGCCCCCATCAGCCTGCGAGATCTTACCCTTATGACAGCTCACAGCGCCGGTAAACGAACCCTTTTCATGGCCAAACAGCTCTGATTGCACCACCCCAGAACTTAAGGAGCCACAGTTGACCGCAATAAATGCACCTGCTGAGCGTGTTGACTGTTGATGAATTTTTTTAGCTATCAGCTCTTTTCCGGTGCCACTTTCACCACGGATAAGAATAGGAATATTTGTTGGGGCAGCCCTAATAACCTGCTTACTGAGAGCCTGCATCGTTTGTGAGTTCGTTACTGTCTTAACGTCATCGCAATGCTTAGGCTGCGGATCACCTTCGCATTGCTGACGAATGCGAATCAGGCCTAACGCATGACCAATCAATCTAAGTAATCTATCCATTTCAAACGGAGCGGTATGGTAATCCCAGGCATACTGACTAATTAGCTTTTGGGAATAGGTGGACTTAAGCTGTCGGCGCTCGATAAGCATGATAACCAATGTCGCTTTATGGCACAGTTTTATCACTTTCTTAGCCCAACAGGTATTCTCCTCCCCTCTTAGATCTAGCAGTAATAAATGGCAATCTGAGTTGACGTTTTTTAGATCGCCTGCATTATAAAAGTCTACATATACCCCTTTCCTCTTTAGCTGCTCACACAGATACTCATCATACTGATGCCCTATCACGCTAACATATTTCATCATCTGTTCCCTCGACTTACATCTCCTTGCACACGAAAAAGGGGTTATCAAATGTTTAATGCTCATTTGTTGCTAACCTTTTTGTGCCAACCAATCCTCTAAACTTTTCCCAAGCCCCTTCCCAAGTCGTCATAGCCAAATAGCCAATAGAGTATAGTTATGAAATTGAAGGTAAGAGCCGTAAGACAAGAAATTTTAGCGCTACGAGAATCATGACTGAGCCTGAGAAAAACGCGGCAAACAAAGGGATTGCAAGCCGTTAACAAACAGAATTAACTACTAAAATCAGTATCCGAGCACACTACTTTCAATGCCGTTTATTGTGGTGCATACTGAGCGCCACAGAACTCGAAAAACAATGTAAAACCGCAACTTACCCGGTAACGTGAAAAATAGGGAAAATATGGTCGCGGTCATAATAAGAAAGGACTTGGCAATGACCACTCTCAGCACAGCAATATTTGCTAGCGCGCTCACCTCTGTAACCTTAATTCAACCCGCTTTTGCAAAGCTGAATGTTGAAGAAAATCGTTTGCCAACAGCAACTCAAGCCATGCCTGAAGTTGTTAGCCGCTACCAAGCATTTATTAGCAATCTAGACGAGAAATATGGCCGTCATTCTGATGAGTTAAAAATCACTCAAATGGTCGCTCACCAGGGACTAAGATTATGGCAACAAGCTGTGCGGGATGTACAGTCAGGCCATTTAGATGATCGCTCTTTATATTGGAATCGCTTAGCAATGCGTGCGCTTTTGAAGACACAAAAACCCAACTTTAATATTGTCAGTTGGCAACGGAATATTTTACTTGAAGCGGTTGAAAAGTCGTCTCGTGGTTTTAGTGATATCGAATTCAAAGATGATGCTCAGATTAAGATCTTACTAACAGGCTTTGACCCATTCTTTTTAGATCGCAATATTGATCAAAGTAATCCTTCAGGACTTGCCGCCCTAGCACTTGACGGCTACCGCTTTAAAATCGACGGTAAACAAGCCCAAGTGGAAACCGTTATGATCCCAGTTCGCTTTGCCGATTTCGATAACGGCATGATTGAATCACTGCTCACGCCTTTTTATCGCGACAACAACCTTGATATGATCTTTACCGTTAGTATGGGCCGTGATGATTTTGATATCGAGCGCTTTCCAGGTCGTAATCGCAGCGCTGCAGCGCCAGATAATCTTAATGTACTCACTGGCGCCACTAAGCTAGCTCCAATCGCACCGCTGTTTAATGGTGGCACACTCAATGGCCCTGAATTTGTCGAGTTTTCATTACCGATTGCCGCGATGCAAACCGTAAAAGGTCCATGGGAAGTCAACGATAATCACACAGTATCGACATTAGAACGTGGTGAATTCGAAGCTAGCTCATTGGCGCAACTACAAGCTGCTCAGTCAGTTGAAGGTTCAGGTGGCGGCTACTTATCAAACGAGATCTCATACCGCGCTATTTTGCTGCAAAAGCAATTTAACAGCAGCATACCTGTTGGCCATATTCATACTCCGCGCATTGCCGCTTATGATGTCAAAACTGAATCACAGATAGTTAATCAAGTCAGAGACATGGTTGTGGCGGCGGCAAACAGTCTCTAGCTCGAGTAGCTCAATGCCGCCCTTATGATGCTGGAGGGCTAGCACCGTTATGCTGGTCTGCACTGCCAGCCTAGGTTAAAATACTGGGGCTCACACTTTTTTGAGCCCCAGTATTTTTTTACAGTACTTTTCACAGTACTGCGACTCTAACGGAGCAATTAGGCTTAATGTTCAAAGCGCTTAACCCATTCAAGTCCTTGCTAAGTACTAGGCCAAAACTGACAAGCTACCCAGTCATGGCATTTACCGATCCACTGCAGCAGCAAATCGCGCAGCAAGTAGAACATTGCTATCAAATTGCTGAAAACAAACTCGACAAGCAGTTTCCAAGACCTGAGATCAATTTTGCTCTGCGTGGTAAGAGCGCTGGCACCGCCCATCTACAATTAAATAAGTTACGTTTTAACCCAAAGCTGCTTAACGATAACTTACAAGCTTTTTTAGATGATGTGGTGCCCCATGAGGTAAGCCACCTGCTCGCTTACCAACTATATGGCCGAGTAAAGCCCCATGGGGTTGAATGGCAACATGTGATGCAGCATGTTTATACTCGGGTGCCACGCACAACCCACAGCTTTGATACTCGCAGTGTTGAAGGTAAAACCTTTGCATATCGCTGCCAATGTGGCCCTGTTGATCTTAGCATTCGCCGTCATAACAAGGTCATTCGCGGCCAAACTCAATACCGTTGCCGTAAGTGTGGTGACGCATTGCAGCCAAAGTAAACATTAGCGCTCCCCAAAAAAGCTAAACCTAAAATTCACAACTCAGAACTCAGAATCGATACTCGGCCAATAAGCTCTGACTAAGCGTGGTTTGTCGCAACGATACACACCATATTAAAAGTCAGCAGCACCATCGCTTTGCATTACTCATATTGCGACAAAACGGCGGCTCACTTACAATCCCCCGCCAGCGAACAAACGATTCGTTTTAGCGTAAATTTTAGGGACCCTTTTAGATGTCATTTATTAAAGTGCTCACCGTAGCGCTCGGCCTTATGTGGCTGTTACCTCAAACAACTCAGGCTTCACCTGCCCACCCAAAAAGCTTTAATCAAGCAAAAAAAATGGCCAGAAGTATTTATCTTATAAACTTACCCCAAACCAGTTTCTATTGTGGCTGTGACATTGAAGTCAAAGGCAAAAAGTGGACCACCGACTTTGCCCGCTGTGGCTATGAAGTCAGAAAACAGGAAAAGCGTGCCTCACGCATCGAATGGGAACACGTTGTTGCCGCCTGGGAATTTGGCCATCAGCGCCTTTGCTGGCAAGAAGGCGGACGTAAAAACTGTGGCCGTAAAGACAAACTGTTTAAAAAAATGGAAGCCGATCTACACAATCTAGTGCCTAATAGCCCTGCTTAATTTTTAATTGATTTTGCTAACACCCCGTTCTATCTTTTAGTTAGATGAGTTTGAGGGCATTTTCCAATGAGTATCGCAATCAGAAAATTGAATAACTTTGAATACGGGGGCATGTCACACGATCAGGTTATTTTTTTGTGTACAAACGATGGTTCTCCTATTCCCTCCGCTTCTTTTTTTTTACTTGATTTAGCCGTCAATAAAATGCAAGCCAAACAGACGTTAGCGGTGAAAGCATCACAACTACGCTTGTTTTTGAGCTGGCTTAATCGCATGAAAATTTCCTACCGAGACATTAATAACGAGGTTATGGGAAAATACCTAAACGGTTGTTTGCTGATTGAGTTAGGTTACTCTCCTCAAACTGTAGCTATACACTCTAACGTTCTTAAAGACTTTTACAGCTATTGCTTTGAACAAGAATTCGTTAAGTCTATTGGCCTGAATTACAACTTCAATCGCAGCTACAGATCAATGCTAAGAGAAAAAAGCTACAATGAAAAAGCCTTGATCATTCAAAAACTTTACATGACAGAAAAAGTGTTAGGTGAGTTGGTGGCAAATACCTTGGCGAAAAATCCCTTCATCCAACAACGCAACCGTTTAATGCTGTATGTCGGATACCATCTGGGAGTCAGAACATCTGAATTAACTCATCCAGACAATTTCTCAATCAAGATGCTACGAGAGACAATTCCTAACGTAAACAATAACTTTTCTAACAAGTTACCAGTACAAGAAAACTTTTCTTACGCGACCAAAAAGACCCGAAAAAAAGTAAATAATTTTCTCACGGCAGATTTGATAAGAAAAATCCACGACTTTATTTATGATCCTCGATGGGAAAACTCATTTAAAACCAACATTTTTTGCCATTCCAACGGAGATTTACTCACGGACGACCGAACTGGCAGTAAAGTTTTTAACACTGCACGCCAACAATTGCTTTCCTCAACTGATGCGTTAACCAAAAGTAAACGCGTGATATGGTCAAATCGTTCGTATCAATTGTTACGAAAATGCTATGCCACTAACGCCGTTGCATTATGCAGAAAAAATGGAGACCCTGTGGATATTTTGGTGAAAGATTGGCTCGGACACAGTGATTTCCGCACATCACTTAAGCACTACATTATGGCTGATTACCTAATGAATCACGACTCAGCCTATCTAGAGCAACTCAAAGGAAGAAGTCATCGTTGAGTCAAAGCAGAAAATAACTAAAGGAGCGCTCGGCATGGATTCCGATGTTCAAAATGGTAACGACCAAGCCCCCAATACAGGTACGAAATCGCTTAAAGAGTACCTAGTCCCCACTAAGATTAAGGTAATCCATGATAGGTCTGAAGACTACGTAAACTTAGGAAAACTAGGCTTTGCAACAAAAGATAATGTCATTGAGATACCCAGTGATTTCAAGCATGAGCCACTATGTAAAGCTCTTATCTGGTATATGAAATCAGTGTATTGTCAGGAACTAAGAGTTCAGACCATTGCAGCAAAAAAGATAGCGGTTTGCAGCTTTTTTGAGTTTTTAGAAAATGGCAGCTTTAACTACTCTGGTAAACTCGAATTTTCGATACTCAAAAAATTTCAACAGTGGTGTATCAACACGAAATTTAAAAACAGCAAAGCTAATTATCAGACCTGTCATTGGCGATCGGTAAAAAAAATGCTGACTGTTTTTGGAAGCGAACGGAGTCAGCCTAATGCGAATATTTTTCCGTCGTTAATGAACTGGCATGAGGATAGACTTTACGTTGAGGAAGCAGGAACATCAGGGAGAAACATTTGGGCTGACCAAGAGGCTAGATCCCCTATCAGTGCTTTATTTGAAGATTGTCCTTACACTGACTCAGCGTTGATTTTAAGTTTACGTCAAGTGTGTTCCCACTTATTATTAGCCTTTGACGATGCTAGACGAGCATTGCAAAACAATGAGCGCCTCAAAGTAAGTATTCATTCACTTTTGCAGCAATACCACCTACTTGAACCACCAGTAGCTCTTGGATATTTATATGCTAAAGAAGGCCCACGTGGTGACAAAAAAAAGTTTTTCCAAAAAACTTGTGAAGTTTATCCTGATGTAATTAACGCGCTATTAAGCCTAGATGATCCGTTTTTGTGGTCGTGGTGGGCAACAAATTTTAATACCGTTAGGCCAACAGACAAATATCCATGGGATAATCCACCATCTAGCGAACAAATAAAAAAGCTCTCCACAGCATTACTACGTTTCCCTGATGGCCCTGATACGCCAAAGTTATATTTTGATGTTTTTGATAAAACTGTAGTTACTAGGTTAACTCAGATTGAGTCTTTGGCCATCAGCAATATCCTCCTACCAAGTAAAATAGAGCACCTACTGATGTATTGGCTGCTATCTGCTGACAAGCATCAGGACTCAGGGATTAAAGCCCTGACACTTGATGCTATAATATTTGATGATAAGCAAGTGACAATAATCACTCAAAAGGAGCGTAGGAATTTAAAAAACAAAGGAGTCCTTACCCGCCCTCACCCAGCAAAATCCATTCTATATGAAGCTTTCCAAACCTATTGGAATACCGTCCAACAAGCTCAGGACAAATTGCCGAACAATAAAAAAGGATTATTATTTCCATTGGAAGTTGATTTCACCCTTTTAAGTCCAGTTGGTATATCTGACAACCGTACTTTTCGTTTTCTACGTTACTTAACACAACCCTCAAGCCCTTTGCGCCAAAAGCTTGATAATACACTTGAAAATGGTGAACCGTTTTACTGGTTAATAGAACAATTGTTCGCACATAATGATGTTTGCAGACAACAAGATAGCATCCATAGCGCAACCAAAAGGTATAACAAAAAAAATCCTAAGAAGGCAAAGCCTCTTATTCTGCCCCAATCTCTTAAGTCCTTGTCAAATTCGTTTATTCGCCAATCAACTATTGCCAGCGAGGATACACAGACATTACAACAAATCAGCAGCATACAAGAAACCAACTTGATAGCTGAATTATCAGGACATTCCCCTGAAGTCAGAGATAAGGTTTACACCCAGCGCACTCGCTCAAAAGAGGTTTTGACCACCTTATATAACTTTGAAGTAAAAATTGCCGAAATGATGGAACAAGAAGCTCGTGCGATTAAAGCAAAATTTAATCACATGAAAGATGAAGTCGGGTTTGATGTTATCTCAAAAGCGAGTGTCGCCAAACTGTGTAAGCACCTGCGCAACAAAGGATTAACGGACGACATGAAATCCTTGTATGAAAGCTACAATGCAGAAATGGATGAACATGGTTTTGCGAAAGCAAATAATCGTTACCTTTTTCTTGAGCATGAAGAATCAGTAGCATTGATGTTGTTGCATTACCATCTCAACAGTCAGAAATTACAAAATCTCATTAGTAACAGTCACGGCAACCGTATTAACCCCAAAACGGTGCCATTGTTAACAGTATGTGTATTTATTCACCACATACTCAAAAATCGATTTGAGCCAGATATAGTTGCCAAAGGAAAGGCGATTTTTACGGAGCGTTTTGAGGATGAGTTTGCCACATTACAGGAGTTAGCATTATGAAAGATAAAGCATTAAATAAAGGAATATTTTCCCTCGAACAAGACTCTATTCATAATACTCCCGAAGTGGTAAACGATCTTAACCGTGACTATTTGGTTGTAGAGTGTATTAGTAAAGGGAATGATAAAGCTGTAACAGTAGAAAAGACCTTCAAAATCAATCATCCAAAAATATTACCTCACTGGCATAGATGGGTAATGAAGTGCATAGTCTTATCACTAGGAGGATGGACTGACGAAACTAGAAAAACTCTACTAGGTGTCGAAAGTACGGTGATAGGTACATTGGCCCCACACCTCCGTATAGCTATTTTTGCCAGCCAGTTTCACCCCAATTTAGCTCTATCAAAGTGGACTAGAGAACACGTCATAGAACTCCTTAAGAAGACGCTCTACAAGGAACTAGATATCCTTCATATGGGGCATCGCCACGCAAAGTATAGTAAATCAAATAAAGAGCATGAGATTTTTTCATCACATGCTCTTGTTCATTTGGTCTTGTCACGATTAATGCAAACTAGGTCTTATTATGATCGCAAACTGATAAATGATGGCGTAACACTGACGATCCAAAATCAACATAAATTTATTGAGAACATTTTTCAGTCCGATATAAAAACTCAGTTTGAACATTATGATATATGGAAAAATGGTGGGAGCTTCGGAACTATACCTGTAGCAGTAACAATGGCTTTATTAGCCTATAGCGTGTCTATCCTAGAGTCCGCCAAAACCAGTTTCTTGCTTGATTTTTTTAACTTACAGCGCGAGGAAGAAGAGTGCTGGAATCTAAACTCTATCTTTTCAAAGCAACACCGTACCGTAGCTTTTGTATGCGGTGAAAATCCAATAGCTAACTATCCACATGCTAGAGATTCCAAAAATAAGTATCTAGTATCTAAACGAATATCTAAACGGCAACGCTATTTGGATTTGGTTAACCAATACCGTGACTCCCTGATATTTCACGAGAGCTTAGGTTTTCCATGCAAAAGCCAACGGGAATTTCACGATACGATTAATAATGTCTACATGGCGTGTTACTTGATTTTTCTCACTTTGTCAGGGATTAGGCATAGTGAGTTGTTAAGCCTAACTGGAGACGATTACGAAAAACATTCTGATGGAACGTGGGTATACAGATCACGTCTTATAAAGACCGAAAATGGTGCGTACCACGTCCGAGCTATCAGTCCCCTAGTCAGTGAGGCATTTAATGCTTTGTGTCGTTTAAGCTTAACCCCTAAGAGTAAACGTATTGATGGGCAAACACTGCCGTTATTCGGGCGATATGTGAAAATGAACTCAGATAATAACCTCAAGGATATATCAGTGCGCAGAGGTATCGCTCTGCCAGCAATGAAAAATCAGAGGAAAATCCTCAGCAGAATAAGCTACAGTACTTACAGAGCTGACCTAACAACATTTTTTAACCAATTTCTTGAGAAACAACCTAACTTTAGAGAGTTGACGGAGTACGTAACCCCCCACCAATTCCGACACTCATATGTTGAATTTGCGATGAGACGGTTTGAGGGAAACATCACACGAATGCTCAAGATGCACATGCGGCACAGCATGAGATCAAATATGATCGATGCATATACCCGTGACAAAATTACAGAAGATGTGAAAGAAAATCTTGAACGAGATTACATTTTAGAAATCGTTGGCCGTGTGGTACAAGAATATAAATCACCAGAAAATGCACTTCGTCCTCTTGAGTTTTATGGCTCCGTAGCCAAGCGTATTCACTCGATGCTTGACAGTTCTATGGTGGTAAAACCAGAAAATTTTTCACAGGTAGTTGAGACTATTGCAGCCGAAGTGGAAACTATTAAAGCAAGTGATTATGGCTACTGTATGGTAATGAAAGCAACGAGAGAACAAGCCAAATGCTTAGACAAAACAACCAAAACACCGAAGGCAACTGATCCTGAATTTAGCATGTGCAGCGGATGTCCAAACTTTCTCGTATCTAAACTTAATAGCCGAGAGGCAATCCTGCGCATTAAATCAAATGCTCTATTACATAATACGTTAATCAACGTCATGGATGTATCGGATGATAACCCGTTCAAAAAGGAGTCAAAAGACACATTTGCACGAGCCATGTCCCTACTTCAAGACATGGGAGAGAGTTAATGGATTCCTTGGCCGATAAGCTCTTCCCAAAACGAGAATCAAAACGCCCGAAATGGGCTAACCAATCTTCCACAAACAAACGATTGTACGATGTGGTAATAAATCAGGTTAACTTGACTGAATCCAAAATTAACAGCCTTAAAAAAGGCAAAACCTTACTCAAGCGTGATCACCAAGTACTATTGTCTACTGTGGCAAAGAAGGGGGGGACTACTCGTGCAAATGTTATCCCAAAAAACTTTCCGGAACTTTGTGAATTCATCGCTGAAAAAAACGCTCAGTTGTATACGATGTATCAAGTTAAACAACAAGAATTGTCACAGCATTGCTATATCAAGCGCCCCGAACTAAAAGAACAACTTGAGCAAACAAAAGCTAAATTACAAAAACTCGAAGACCAAGGGTATACCTATTATTTTCAACAGTATTTGCAATCACCAGAAAGCCTCGATAGGGAAAGTAAGGCTATGCAACTACTCCAAACACGAGCAGAACTGAAAGATGCACATGAAAGGGAAGTCGATTTCCAGAGGCAAGCAACAAAATTAATTGCTGAGTTAAATAAAAACAGCCAACAAATAGCTGACTTTAAAAGGCAAATTAAAGCCTTAAAGGACGAAAACAAGTCTCTAAAATCCAAGCCTGAGTCTAAAGGTAACTCTAGTATTATTCCCTTCAATAAGTATGAAAAAGAATAATCATGAGTAAGTTAAACGAACGAAAAGCACCCAACCTCATGTTCTTATTCCTCATATCTATTCGCGCCCTCTTGCCATTAAAAAATATTTAACGTTTAATAACAGCGACTTATCAAGGGTGCGTCCTAAAAGGCTTTCTTTCCTAAAGTTCATTCCCATGCTAGCCGTATATAGTCAAATGCAACTTGCGCCCATGGTCAACCATATTTAGGCGTTAGATGCTACAAGGTACATTTGAATATGGAACAAATAAAACAAAGAATCGGTTTGCTTGAACATTTTGATTATTCACTAGCTTTATTCGAATCAAACTATAAAGAACTGATGTCAGTCATTGACTTTATGTGCGATGAAAAAGTTGGTTTAGAGCTATTTTCAGTCGTAAACCGTTGGAAACTGCATGAATGTCAGATGCTCTTAGGGTTCAAACTTCATAATTATATTTGTGCTGCAAAGTCCTTAGTTGATCACTCAAGAGTTCTACACCAAAGGGTGTACAAAAAACAATCAATACCTTTCGGTGACTATGAATCTGAGGTTAAAACTCGCTTCATGAAACAAATCCGACTTCTGATACGTAACTCTTTTAGAGTTTTTCGTTCCTTTTTTTGACAATAGACCTTTCTTAACTAGTCTCAGAATTTGTCTGTACACAAACTTGCGAACCTCTACGGAATCCTTATTAGTAGGAGATATAGCTAAATATGCATCACGTAATTGAGATACACGGAAATTGTTAAAGCTCTCATCCTGGAGAATAGTATGCAACCTTGTGCATATTTTCATTGAAATTTTCGACATTACTTTCTCGCAAGAGGTAGTGGTTTACTGTCTTAAGCTCTTTGTAATGAGCATTAAACTAAATACGGATTATAATCCGTGGCTTTATAAGCCGCAACTTTGGATAGTCTTTATCTTTAACGAGATGAAAAATGAAAGACTTAGCTATCCAATTTGGAGCAAAATTGCGTGATAAGCGCAAAACACTAGGCATTTCTCAGGATAAATTGGCATTACTAGCAGAGATTGACCGCAGTTATGCAGGACGAATCGAGCGCGGTGAAGTAAATATCACCCTCGAAAAAGCCTATCAGTTAGCAGAGGTTTTGGGGTGTGATGTAAGGGAGCTGCTTCCTTAGTTCAAAAAACAAATTGTGTAACGTATTAAAATTACAATAGTTGTCATTATGGAAGTTTTTACTCTAATTGTGGCATAGTGATTTTAGGTACTGATTTGTTGTTGAACGCATTTTTTATCGTGATAATTATCTGAAATATTTCACGATGAGTCACACTGATTAAATCGTTTTTGCCCCATTGTGTTTTAGATAAAAGACTCAACAGTAGTACGGTACTTGTATTTTGACCTAGATTTAATAATGCGAGGAACGTGGTAATAACAGTCTATACTTCAGCTTGTTAGGCATTATGCTCCATTAGCTCACGAAGTGTTTCTTTTAACCATATCAGCTTAGGGCTATAAGCATTACGCTTATGCCAAATCATCGCAAATGGAATCACTAGTTGCTCAAGTTGGTTGTGTTCAAGAGGGATCGGTAAGACGATAAGGTTAGGGTGCATGTGTTTTATGTACTGCTCACAGTATTGTGGTGCAGTAGCCAGCAGCTCGTGTTCAGGCTGAGCTGCCATATATAAGGCTTGCTCGAAACTAGACAGCGTTAAAGCAAGTGAACGACTTTTCCCCAACTCTGCTAAAACATCATCAAGCGCCCAGTGCCCGCGTTTCTCCCAAATTATATTGATATGTGAATATTTTAGGAACGTGTCTAGCGTCCACTCCTCATCCAATGCAGGGTGATCATTACGTAAGAATACCTTGGGGTGGTCATAGAATAGCACTTCAAAATCAATTGAATATGGAAGCAAGTCTAACGATTCTTTGGACCTAGGATGAGTTTCGCGACCAGTAAAGGCAATATCCGCCTCACCGTTAACCAGTGCTTCTATTGAGTCATAATCCCAATTGCTTGTTTTTACTGTGGCGTTTGAGTAATGCTGATGCATTTTTGCCATTAGTTGGTTGAGAAAAGTGAGTGATAACGGTGATTCAACATGCAAATTGAAGTGGACTTTGTTAGGGACAGCTTCACTTCTTTTCTCTAATAGTTGGCTACTCATTTGTAGCCAATCAGAAAGGTCTTGCTCCATGCTTTCAACGAGAGGCGTAGGAAGTAAACCTGAAGGTGTTTTCACAAATAGTGCATCATCAAACCAATCTCTGAGCTTATTGAGTGACTTACTCACTGTTGAAGGCGTTACGTTAAGCTTTTTAGCGGTCATCGAGACACTGCGTTCTTTTACTAAAAGCTGCAACGTAAACAGTAAATTGAGATCAAGACGAGAGATGGATTTTTTCATAGTTAGAGTGCGTTGTTTTTGCCTGCTCTAATAGTAATAGAACAATGCTAATGATACTACCCGCCACTAAAATGAAGATGAGGATATTCAATGCACTAACATTCATCACTCCCATTAACCAAATATAGGCGGCAGACGAAGTGACGTGGCTAATGCAAAGCAATGAACTTGCTACTCCTGCTCTCTTGCTAAATGGGGCAAGAGCTTGGCTCATGAGGACGCCAAACCCCATGGAGAATGCAACACATAAACATACAAAAGAAGCGATGAAATATTCGACCTCAAGGTTTAGTTGCTGAGAAAGTAGTAACCCTATTGCTGAAATCAAAAACAGAATTTGACCACCAAACATCAAGGTTTTTTGATTTAAGTAGTTCAAAGCAAGTGGTGTAGCAAATGACGTGATCATACTAGCAAGCGCGGTATAGGTCATAATCGATGCATAAGAGCCACGGTCGAGTTCAAGCATTCCCATGATCACCATTGGTGACACGTTCACGTAGCTCAGAATGATGGTTACAGCTAATGACGTAATAACGAGACGTTTTAAAAAGAAACTATTAGCAAAGCTTTCCGAAGTGCCTGAACTGTCGGCTTTGGTACATGCTGTATCTAGTGTTTCGCGCAAGACGAAAATGGCAATAATAGATACCAAAATACCAATTCCTGCCATAACGGTAAATAGTGTGCGCCAAGGTGAATAGAGCATGATCTTATGCCCAATAACAGGTGCAATAACGGGGATGATGCAGGTAATGCCATTAAGCAACGTTAGTACTCTTGCTCGGGTTTCGTTATTGAGTACATCACGCAAGATTGCAAATGCAACAACGTAGCAAGCTCCAGATCCAACTCCTTGAAAGAAGCGTGAAACTAAGAAAGTATCAACGTGTTCAGTATTGCCTGCAACCAAGGAGGCGACGACAAATATAATACTGCCAAAGATGACAACAGGCTTTCGACCCGCTTGATCGGCAATTTTTCCAGCGACAAACATCGTGCTTGCCATACCGCCTAAGTAAATTGAAAAAGCCATGTGCAATTGCGATTCGGTCGCATTGAGATCGGCAGCAATCTGGGGTAACCCAACAAGGTATAGATCGATAGCGGTTGGGTAGAGCAGTACAAAGCTGAAACAGCATAGTAGAAAACGAATCATTGAAACCTCTAAACTTATTAATAAAGTATAAGTTTAAAGACAATCGGCAATATGCCGTGAGTGAACAAGACGACAACGGGTATGTCGTGAATGGGAAGCTATGTTTTTAATGTTGTGGGAGGGCGAACTTGACCATCAAATTCTAGGTTTGTAATACCCTCAATAATCCGTTAAATGCTAATTAAGCAAAATCACTGACTCGGTTTTGTCCATGTACGTCTTAGAGTGATCGCTCTAAGACGGTTATTGCCCCATTCCTCATTAGTACAATTACTCAGTTATTTTGGGAATATCAGAATTTACCATATTTTAGTTGACCACTATAATGTAAATCAGTCTGTGGAGATTAAAGGTAAAAGATGAACTTACTTAACCTAAAATATGTTCTTACTATGTCAATCAATGATATAGAAGAACAGATAGCGATATTGGAGTACGAGCTAAAAAAGGGAACTGCTCAAGACCATCTAGAACGTACGAGTTTAATCGATGATAGCAAGTATAAGGCAATATTAGTGGTACTAAAGCAAGCTAAGGAATTTCATTTGGAGGGAGAAATCTCTTCTGGTTTAACAAAGCATAGTCATTAGTGTTTTAAAGAAATACCTATCGTAACAACAGCTACTTCCCATTCGAATACCTATGGGCATAACAATGCGTTTTGTTAAAATTTATCGATAAGTTTGTAACCCTTCCCTAAAATAGTCTCACATATAAATAGAGCTCTCCCGTTACACTGAAGCCCCCTCGAGGAGAACAGCAATGAAGATATCGCGCTATACCGAAACCCAGATCCTGAAGGAAGTGGAAGGTGATCGTCTGGTCAATGAAGTATGCTGGGAGCATGACAGTTCAGATGCCACCTATTACAACTGGAAAAATAAGCCCTAAATGATCACGTTGCTCAGTCACCTGATAATAAGTAATACCCCACAGATCCTGCGATACATAAAATCTCGATTGCAGCCAAAATAAGGCTTAGATGTAAGTGCTCCATGCTATCCCTTAACTATCCTTGTCATTGTTGTAGAAAGTATAGTAACGTTTCGATTTAATGGTAATGCGAATTATCTCATTTCTGTTAAGGGGGACCGACTAAAACGCTTCTGCCCCAAAGTTAGCTAGCCTTCGAATGAAGGCTGATTACATTTTTTGGGTAGTTGCTACGGGGAAGCGAGTTCTCAATTGTCGCTTTAGAGTTATCAATCGCCTGCAGCGGGCGCATGTGCAGATACTGCAGAGGTTCGCTGCGAGCACGTCCTTGTGAGCTCAACGAAAACGTCCCTGTTTTTGACGGCTTCAGCCGTATCTACACCGGATAATTGGTGCCTTCATTTGGGCCGTATAGGTTTGATTGCTAGCTTGGAAATGCCCCATTTCTACTTAGAGTAGATACTCACTGCGTTCCAAAGTACATAATTTTGTCTAAGTTTAACTAATCACAAAAAGGCAAAGAACTCCCAAGTTAAGGAGCTCTGTATGAGAGTTAATAGTGGATCTTACTTTTTGACGTAAAACCTATGATACTAAGCATCGACAAAAAGAACTTGTCCGTTAATGAACCCGTCAACAGACCGCTCAAACGCTTTGCCAACTAGTTTTCCTGGTACAGGCACAAACCCTGGCATCATTTCACCATAAACATCCCATGCTTCCGCTAGTACTGTCGGGTTTACTACATTGATGCGTGTATTCCTTGGCATTTCATGGGCAACACATTTTACGAAGGTGTCAATAGCTCCACTTGTGGTGGCGTCGGCAATGGCATACGGAATTGGTTTTACGTTTAATATGCCACTTATTAAGGTAAATGAACCGCCATCAGCAATGTATTTTTGACCAATACGGACTAAGTTAATTTGTCCCATCATTTTGCTCATAACAGTCGTCATCCATTGAGCCTCTGTCATCTCTGCAAAAGTTGCATATTCGCAAACCCCTACGGTATTGACGACAGCATCAAAGTGACCCACATTTTCATACAATGCTTCAATTGATTCTTGTTCTGTAATATCAACAATATGATCAACATCGCCAGACCGACCCGCTGTAATGACCTTATGTTTACCTAAACCTGACAGAGCTGCTTGCCCCATCTTTCCTAGTACACCAATTAAAATTACTGTTTTCATTTTTTCTCTCCAAACATCGAGTTGATTCAATGGATGAACTCTAGCAAACGCACAAAACAAGAAGAAACAAATAGTTTTTGTGTATGATACAAGTTTTTCTTGTGTAGCGTTATACTTGATGGAAATGACAAATCTCATAGAAGTGGTAAGTTGTGAGTAAAGTAGACCGATTAGACATTAGGCAATTGCGGGTTTTTCAGGCGTTAATACGTGAAGAAAACGCTTCCAAAGCCGCCCACCAGTTAGGTTTGACTCAACAAGCTGTAAGTGAACATTTGAAAAAGCTAAGGGATGTGTTTGACGACAGATTATTTGTCAGGAAAACCAATGGTTTTGTTCCAACCCCTTTCGCTGAAGACTTATCAATGGGAGTTGATAAGTTGCTAATAGATTTCAATTCATTGTTATCAACGACAAGCTTTACCCCTCATAAGGCTAAAGGTACTTTTGTTATTGCAGCTACTGACTATGCTCAACAAATCATTTTACCCACTTTAATTGCAAAGCTTAGGGAACAAGCTCCAAGTTTGAAGTTAATCGTTAGGGACTTTGAAATCGATAAACTTCATGAATTGATGGAAAGTGGCAAAGTTAATTTAGCTATCGCTTTCCCTGATTACATTCCAGATAGCTATCGGATAGTAAAATTGTTTGAAGAGCATCATGTATGTGTAACATCAACCCATTCATCTATTTCGCAAAAAACACCTACATTAGCTGAAATCGCACAGTACCCGACGATTATAGCCTCACCATCTCGCCCGAACTTTAAAAGTTCGATCGATGACTGGTTCTCAAAATTTGGATTGAAACGAAATGTCGTAATATCAGCTCCCTGTTTCTCTATCGTACCTATGTATCTTGAAACAACGGACTCCATAGCGTTTATGCCTTCTCGAGCAATAAAAGGATTGGATGTAGTAACAATTCCCCTTGAGCAGTCACCTGATAGTTTCGATGTTATTGCAGCTTGGCATCCACGATACAATGAAGACCCAATACAAAAATGGGTGATTTCCCTGCTAGACGTTGAGTCGCTTATTGCTGAGAGCTAGGTTAGGTATTCGCAATACCTTATTTGATTCGTGGCTTACTAATTAAGTAAAGTTACTGGCACATTTTTGCCCCAAAACGTGTTTCAAATGATAGGTACTACAGATAAGTAATAAGCCAGTAGACCAACTTTTGCTAATCGATAAATGAGTATTACTAACTGCTTTAGAAATGAAGTCAATATCAATGCTCACTTTTCAATTTTCTGTGCTCGTTTATCCAACACTACTCTGATAGAGTGCTTACTAATCAATAGCTTTACTTTAGTAAGCTTTAAATAATAGGTTTATTAAATGTGCATGCGCGTTTTGCCAAATAAACGCGCATGCGCACTATACAAATGTTGAACTAAGCCGCTGCGCGGAGCCTAAAAAATATTCAATCGAGTGTATAACCTACATTGGATCAGTTAGACTTAAAGAAATGCGAAGGAACACAACAATGACAACGGAATTTCAATGAAAAACTTACCTTCTACTAGATATCAATTGATAAAACCTGCTCTACAGCCCAGAGCCAGCATCAAAAAAAGCAAATCCCTATAGCATAAAGCATACCAATTAATCTGGATTCGGCATCGACCAAGTCCAACAAGCGATTTGTGCCTTGCAAACAGCGCAACGCACAAATACTAAGACGTTAGAGAGCTGTAGGAGGATTAGATTATGTACCTAGGTAAGTGTTTATGCGGCGAAGTGCAAATCAAAATAAATGGCGAAATTAGTGACATAATTCACTGTCATTGTTCTTTGTGCAGAAAAAATAGCGGTACAGCTTTTGCCACTAACGGTTTCATAAACTCTCAAGATTTAGAAATTACATCAGGCAAAAATAGTTTAAGTATATTTTCATTCAAACCGGGCAGAAAAAGATATTTTTGTACTAAATGTGGTTCACCAGTATATAGTTCAAATGAACAAGATCCAGCTCGTTATAGACTAAGGCTAGGTATTCTTGATTCAGATATAACCGAACGCCCAATTTCTCATAACTTTGTTTCGTCCAAAGCAAATTGGGAAGAGTTAGACGTTAAACTACCTAGATATGTCTCGTTCGAACCTAGTCGTAAATAGCTCTCTAACAAGCATTTGAAAAGAGATTCATCAAAGCTGTCATGCCAATCGCTGCGCAATTCGCCCGCCAGCGTTTGCTTCACTCGTTAAATGGGCGTTATGTGGCTTTCACTATACTGGAGATAACATGGAAATTGTTTACTTAGCTGATCATGAAGATCAGCTCCCTAAAGTAGCTGAATGGTATTTTAAAGAATGGGGTCACCTTCTCGAAAACACTTTAACAAATATATTTGTTTCAAGACTTCAGTCTTGCCTTAATAAAACTCAGTTTCCGCTAGTTATTTTAGCTATGGAGGGTGAAGAACTTATAGGTGCTGCACAAATAAAGCTTAACCAAATGTCTATTTATACCAATAAAGAGCATTGGTTGGCAGGTATATATGTTGAACCTAAGTATCGAGGTCATAATGTTGCAGCTAACCTCATTGAAAAAATTCAAGATATTGCGATTACGTTAGGCGTAGAGACTTTGCATTTACAAACAGAACACCTATCCGGTGGTTTATATGCAAAGTTGGGTTGGCAACCTGATGAGCTAGTTAATTATCGTAATATCGACGTTATGGTTATGTCTAAAAGGTTAGATTAATAGCCACATAATCGGGTAGCCGGAGGTATCTAACCTCCAGCCCCCACACCACCCTGCATGCGGCTCCGCACAGGGCGGTTCATTTAGAACACCTAATTCATTTTCTGATTAGGATATTGAACTGCGATCCATCCATCTCTCAGTGAATATAATCCTGCTTTCTTCAGATACTCATTGCTCAGCGCTTGCTGTATTCCTGGTGTTTTAGAGCTACGCCAAGGGCCTTTACTTGTGATCCCACAAGCAACGGCTGCTTGGATCCTGACGCCACGTTTAAGTAAATTCTGCACCTTAGTCCGTGGTTTTCGCCACTGACGCCAGTAGCACATACGTACCCGACGACGGATCCAATGGTCTAAATCGACACATCCTTGGTAAGCATTGGCTATGCCAAAGTAGTTGATCCAGCCTTGCATGTACTGCCGCACTTTAAACAATTGATATCCCATACTCACGCCCCAATTTCGGTTCGTCAGCCGTCTCATCTTTTGCTTGAAAATGTGCAACGTTTTAGCATGCCATTGGATCTTTCCTCGGTTAAATGTAAACCCTAGGAACTTGCTTTGACCGACCTTAACCACTTGGCTTTTCTGTTCATTAACAACCAGTTTTAGCTTAGTGGCAAGGTAGCGAGTAATGCTCTTGAGTACCCTTTCACCAGCTCGTTGAGACTTTACCAAGATGATGAAATCGTCCGCGTAGCGGGCGAATTTATGCCCTCGGCTTGCCAGCTCTTTATCCAGACTATCCAACATAATGTTTGATAGTAATGGCGAGAGTGGACCGCCTTGAGGCACGCCTTCGAAACTTGCTTCAAATTGGTCGTTGACCACAACGCCTGCACGTAGGTATTTACCGATAAGTGCCAACAGACGCTTATCCTGCACCTTGCTCCTAAGTTGAGTCATCAAAAGATCATGATTAACTCGGTCAAAGAACTTAGACAGATCAACATCGACGGCAAATTTGCGTTTCTGTTTGATGATATCCCTTACTTGCAGTACAGCTTGTTTGGCATTTCTGTTCGGCCTAAAGCCAAAGCTGTTAGCCGAGAAGAATGGGTCAAACAGTGGTGTGAGCATTTGAGCTATCGCTTGCTGTATCACACGGTCAATGACGTTAGGGATCCCCAATTTGCGTTTACCGCCATCGGGTTTGTCGATCTCTACGCGCCTGACTGCTGAGGGTTGGTACTCACCTAGCTCAAGTTGAGTTTTACACTGTTGCCAGCCGCCTTGTTGCATCCAGAGCGGGAAGGCTTCGATGGTCATGCCATCGATGCCTGCCGAGCCTTTATTGGCTTTAACTTGACGCCACGCTCGGTGTAGATTCTCAGGTTCGAGCAATTGTTGGAATAAATCGCTGTTGAAGGCCGGTTGCATATCAATACGCTGCCGATAGTAATCGTCTGGCGACGTAGTGGGTATCGACAAGTTTGACAAGACTCCTCCTTCTTCTAAATGTTCAGGCCTTCACCATGTACCCACTACGCTGACGCGGGGTATGTTATCCCATCCATTACGATGGGCGTTGGGCTACTATGCCGTCTGCTGACTTCTGCTTAATCACATGCCAAGTTACCCCGTCATGCGCTATCGGTTTTCATCTGGTTCGCTCTTTTCAGTCGATGAAGTTGAAAAGCCAAGGCACTTGTAAACCAGAGCCTCACTGGTTAATGACCGATCGCGTGTTAAACAGATCTCCCCAGATAAGAGCATGAACTTTCTTTGCACTGCTGCATCATTTACGGTGGCCATTAGATCACGTGGTTTCGTCGTCTTGTGCCAACTCAGCTCTAGCCTACGCCTCATATGATGTTCTTGTTCATCAGCTCGCAAATTTGCTAGCGGCTTCCTTCAGACCAAGCCTCACGGATAAGCCCTTGCCATTCGCTAGTAGTTAACGTTTAATAACAGCATGTTATTGAACGGTGACCTTCCTACAGAGGACTTTCACCTCATTAGTTCATGCCCATGCTGGGCGTACACAAGAAAATCAACAAGGACACGTAACAGTTGGCTACGTTTCGCTTCGCTTCACAATTTTAGCCAACCATTACTTAGCCTGTTATTTGGGCGTTACCGTATATCCACTTATCATACTCGACCTAATAAGAGTCATCACTTTAAGAGCTTTGACTCTAAACCATTTCTGTCCATCTTTGAGTCAGCGAGCCTGAACTGACTCACTTATGCCCCAAAAATTAGTTTAGAAGTTCAAAAGGTAAATAGAGAGAATGACATTTTTGCTATAGAAAAGTTAATGCGAAAGCGTTTCGCATAGTCTATAAGTTATGCTTGTCCCATCTTTTCATTGGTAGCGGAACCAGCCTATCTTTACCGCCTTTAGTATTATGAATATGTACCTGCATCATCTGTGAATCCACATCACCTACTTGCAATTAAATGGCCTCACCGAGGCGCAAACTCATACTGTATAGGGCCAGAAAACAGACTTAATATCGCAACTTATGTGTGAGAATTATAACGATGGCAACTTCAGTTGGGGTTAGGATATCAGGCAGTCGATTGACCTGTGTAGGCATTAACAATGCTGAACCACTCCAATTTTGGTTAAGCAAATATCGATAAAAAAACTGCAAACCGTTCCGGTCAAGCTTAACGGTGCTCCATGAGTGTGACTCAATCAGCTGAGCGAAGTAACGCTTCAAATCATCGGTAGTTAGGTTATCTGGGCAGCGGTCAAAGAAGGCGGCTAGGTGGCCGGGTAGCTTGCCTTGCAGGGTTAAGTTGGTAAGATGTTGTTCATAAAGAAAACCAAAGCGTTGCTGTTCGAATGTGTCCATGATAATACTCCTAGGTTAGCGATCAAAATGGATTGCCTCTAGAAAGTATTTAGGTTCGGAGAACAAAGAGGCTTGTTATCTCTTCTGCCGCAAAGCGGCTTCGTTCAACAAATTACTCAAACGGACGAACATTGTGCCTCAGGTGGGTCAATTTTAAATCGGTGCTAGTGGGTCATTTTTACATCGGCGGTAACAAGGAAGAATAATTATGAACCTATGCAGTCTCCTCGGTATTGAAAAGCCAATAATTCAAGCTCCAATGGCTGGAGTACAAAACTGGGAGTTGGCTGCTGCAGTATCAAACTCTGGTGGGCTTGGCTCTATTCCTTGTGGGATGTTGACTAAAGATCAGGTCTTATTCGAAATTATAAATTTCAGAGAAAACTCAAATAAAACTTATAACTTAAACTTTTTTTGTCACAAAATGCCTGAGACAAATAATCAGGCACTTGAAGCATGGGAAGAACAACTTTCACCGTACTATGAATCTTTTTCGATCAAGCCTCTAAACGAAATTTCTGGCTTGAGGGTTCCTTTTGATGTAAATCTTGCTGATGCAATAGAGCCCCATAAGCCACCAATACTAAGCTTTCATTTTGGCCTTCCATCTGCAGAGCTTGTAACAAGAATAAAGTCATGGGGAACAGTTGTAATGTCTTCAGCTACGACCAAGGAAGAAGGTGTGTGGCTAGAGGAAAATGGAGCTGACATTGTCATTGCTCAGGGCTATGAAGCTGGAGGTCATAGAGGTATGTTCATGACTTCGGACGCATCAACTCAACTTCCGACGTTAGAACTTGTAGCTTGCTTAAAATATGAATTATCAGTACCAGTTGTTGCTGCCGGTGGAATAGCTACAAGCACTGATATCAAAGAAATGATAAGGCTAGGTGCTTCAGGAGTTCAAGTTGGAACTTCTTACTTGTTATGCGATGAGGCAAAAACAAGTGCTATTCACAGACAAGCGATAAAATCAAAAAACAGCGTAACCGCTTTAACTAATATATTCTCAGGTCGATTGGCGAGAGGCATTACTAATAAAATAATGAAAGAGTTAAATTTTATAGCGAGTAAAGCGCCAGAGTTTCCTTATGCATCTATAGCTATTGGTCCTTTGAGAGCAAAAGCTGAATCCCAAGGTCAATCAGATTTTACTCCACTGTGGTCAGGTACTGACCGAAGTGGCTGTAAAGAGATTTCTGCAACTAAGTTAACCCATGAGTTATGGGGTGACGGTATTTAATCGGGTAGCCGGAGGTATCTAGCCCTCCACACCACCCTGCATGTGGCTCCACACACCTAGCCTAGGCTCTCTGGTTAGCTTCTTGTTTCGAGAATGAACTGCGTCCATCCATCTCTTAGTGAACAGAAACCCGCTTTCTTAAGCATGGTCATTAGTAATGATAATGTTAATTGTAAATTTTAGAGCTTAAGCTCTGAACCGTTTCTGTACAAAAACGAGTTACGAAGGTACTTTTACCTTACCATCATTACTCAGGATACTTTGGAAAAGTGATGGTTTCACGCATTGAGGCCATCGCCTTACAAAGCCTACAGAAAAGAAATTTGATATAGCAGTCATTTTAAATTTGATACTATTTTGTAAAGGATAACTGGTGTGAATTTAGATGAATTTCAGCTAACAAAGCACTAAGTTTACAAATCTTACTCTTTTCGTAAAGTAAAATTTGGAAGATAAAGCGTTGTAAACCACGGCCCGCGGTCAATTGCACTCACTCACCCATTGAGTTGAATTTATTTTTGGTAAATATAATGTAGTTTCAGGAAGAACTACAGCCAATGTTTGATTGGATAGAAGAAAACTATGGCAGTGATGCAGGAGAGCAAGGTTCAGATGAGTGGGATGAAGCAGTTCAAGCCTTTGAGCAATATTGTAAAGAACAGCTGTGGCTAGAGAATGAATACACTCGTCAAGAAGAATTAGAGTGGTACATATACACCCAATCACAACTTGGGGTGTTTGATACCCAAATGCAAAGCATAAACGAGCTTCTTAAAGTTCAAGTCTATAATGAAACACAGTTTAGTTTACTCGTCATGTTGCATAGCCACGCTGTTGCATCTCTCGAATCATACCTAGCCTCAACATTTATTCATAATGTGACAAACTCAGAAAATTTAATTAGGAAACTAGTTGAAAAAGATCCTACTTTTTCTCAAATGAAATTCACTCTAAAAGATATTTATGCAAAGCAGGAGAGCTTGAAAGTGACTGTTGCAACTTATCTAAAAAATCTAATATTTCATGATATAAAAAAAGTAAAGCCTATGTTCAAGGAGGTTCTCAATTGTGACTTTGGAGATATATCATGGCTTTTTTTAGCGGTAAACCTCCGACATCACTGTGTTCATAGAGCTGGTTTAGATAAAGATGGTAACAGGGTGAATATATCTGTAGATTCCATAAGAAAGTTAGTAGAAAGTTCAAAAATATTGGTTCATACAGTTGAAATCCAACTTAAACTAAATAACAGCTAACAGCATCACCCTTTGATATCAAGAAACTTTATATACAACAATTTGGTACCTAGACAAGTCCCTTCCATCGTAATTCCTAATACCTCTGAAACACACTAACCAAGTCAGACTAACACTCGATTTTTCAATAAGTTTTTCATACATCCACCTTCCCCCCAGTTTCAGTCTTATCTAAAATAAGCCACCTCCTCAACTTCTTGACAAAAAAACACAGGTAAAATACTGATTTTAAAAGTTATTAGTGGTAAATTAAGGTTAAGATATAAAATTTCACTGCATAAATTCATGCAATTAGAATGTAGCTTTAGCAAAATATATAGACAATTTATGTCTATAAATAATCTGGGAAGATAATAATGAGAATTAGGAAAATTGAAGTTAACAACTTTCGATTATTACAAAATAGCTCCTTAGATATGACTGGAGGGTTAACTTTACTCGTAGGGAAAAATAATACAGGTAAAACATCATTTGTCGTCGTATTAGAGAAATTTCTAAAAAAGTCGAGCCCTTCATTTAGCTTTAGTGACTTCCCTATTTCTATACGAGATAGAATACTTAACATTTCAGATCAAACTAACGTCGATGACTTCACCATACGATTAAGTATATGTATAGAATACTTTGACCATGATAATTTGGAGAATATATCTGAATTCATGCTGGATTTAGATCCTAATAGAACAACCATTAACATTTTGTTTGAGGCAAAAATCGACAAAGATGCTTTAATAAGACGATTACCTAAACACCAAAATGATGTGAGTAAGGAAAAGTTTCAAGAAGAAAAACGCCTTTTTATTGAGAGAAACATTGGGAAATATATTAAGACTTCAGTTTACTCTTATGATGACTTCGAACATGAAGGAGGCAAACCGTATTACCTTACCAATCGAACAGGTTTAGAGGAAAAAAGCTTTAAAGATGTATGTAAAGTTATAAATCTTCAAGTCATTCATGCTAAAAGAAATGTGGCTAGTTCTGATGAAACAGGAAAAAACCCACTTTCCTCAGTCACAACTCAATTCTTTAAAAAACTAGATGAGTCTGATGATAGCTGTTTAGACGAAATAAGAAGTGAACTTATTAAAATAGATAAAGGGTTAGAAGATAAATATTCAACAGTATTTAGTGGTTTCTTATCAAATTCAGCTAATTTTTTAAGCTTAGACGGACTAAAAGTTGTTTCAGATATTGAAGCGACAGCACTCATAGAAAACTCATCAAAAATAATCTATGGAGCCATAGGGGATAGTCTTCCAGAAAACTTCAACGGGCTTGGTTATCTGAATATTCTGTATCTTTTACTAAAAATAGAAATTGCAAAAAAAGAATTTGAAGCATCTACTGCAAACATAAAGCTAATTCTAATAGAAGAGCCTGAAGCACATACACACCCACAAATGCAGTCAATTTTCTCTACAAAAATACGAGAACTAGTTAGTGATATTCCTAAACTACAAGCCATTGTGTCAACTCATTCATCATACATAGTATCTAATTCAAACTTTGAACATATTCGCTACCTATCTAAAAAAGATAATAGTAATGTAATCTTCAAAAACTTCCACACTGATTTACGTAATAAATACTTAGCTATAAAAGATGAGGACGGAGCAAGATTATACCAATTCTTGGAACAATATCTAAAAATTCAAAATTCTGAACTATTCTTTGCAGATAAAGCCATTTTCATTGAAGGGACGACAGAAAGAATACTACTTCCATTATTTATTAAGGAGTATGATAAAAAATGTAAGGTAGATGAAAAAATCTCTTCACAGAACATCTCAGTCATTGAAGCTGGTGCCAACGCAAAAGCATTCGCACCATTCCTGGAGTTCATAGGCATAAAATCACTAATTATCACAGACTTAGATAGCACAAAAAAAGTAAGCTCATTAGATAAAAACGATAAACAAACCACATCTTATAAAGCTTGCCCTGCTGATGAAGGGGATTATACAAGCAATGAGACCCTCAAACACTTCTTCTCAGCCCCATCGTTTAAAGAAGAAAAAAAATTCATAGAATGGTTTAAAAAAGTAAAAAGTGGCGAGCAGGTTCTTTTGGATAAAAACGTAAATATAGCTTATCAAATTGAGGAGAATAATTATCAAGCTAGATCTTTTGAAGATGCATTCCTTAACTCAAATAAATCTGAAATAAAAAGAGTAAGTAGTAAATTACTTGGAATAAAAAATATTGACCAACTAATCGACATTGAAAAAGCTAATATTTATTCTGTTACAGAAAACATACTAGAAAAAAAGTCTGACTTTGCAGCATCTATTCTCTACATGGCTCTTACAAATCAAGCAACATGGATAACTCCTAATTACATTGATGAGGGATTAAAATGGATCAGCCAATAAAATCCCCATTAGATAAAATCAAGACTTGCATTTTAGAGCGTCAATCATTTGTTCTTCAGGGTGGTGCAGGAAGTGGCAAGACTGAAACATTAAAAAGATCAATTCAATATTGTTCAGAAGAACTTCCCGATTACAAAATTGTATGTATTACACATACAAACAAAGCTGTTGCAGAGATTATTGACCGTGTTGGTACTGACTATGAAGTATCCACCATTCACTCATTCCTAAATACATTAGTGAAACCTTATAAAAGAAACTTATTAACTGTTTTACCTGAACTATTTTGTATACCAAATTTTAAAAGGATTGATTTAGAATCATATAAAAACAACGTAAAGGAGCAAAATAAAAAAGAGCATGTCCGTTATAAAGAGTTTCATGAATTATTGGCAAAAAGACGATTCATAGTCTTATCAGAAGAGACTGAAAAGGTTATTGGAAAGCCTAAGTACGATAAAGACCCAGAAACTTATAACGCTAAGCTTAATGCCGAAATTGATGAGATAAATACTGCCATACGAAATTCTTTAGGTAAGCGAAACCATAGAGATGTCAAGTACAATGAAACACCTTCTGACAGCTTCAAAAATGCTACATTTGGCCATAGCGGGCTTCTTAAAATCACATCATTGTTATTCTCCAACTACCCGAAATTGGGAAGAATAGTTAGAGACAAGTATGACTGTATATTTATAGATGAATATCAGGATACCAACGAAGATATTATCCGAAGTCTTATTTATAACACTCCGGATGAAAGAAGCATAACTATAGGTTTGTTTGGAGACAGTGAACAAGCAATTTATGAAGAAGGCATTGGTTCCGCAAAGGCTATTATTGATGATGGCCAACTAAAACTAATCGAAAAGGAAGATAATTTCCGTTGTTCACCTCAAGTAATAAATATTTCAAATATGTTTAGAACTGATGGTTTGAAGCAAGAGGTGGCCCTTAAAGACTCAGAAAAAGAAAAAGATAGAGAAGGGGCTGTAAAATTAATTTACGCGTTGAGACCAGCCAAACCCGTCAAACCACCCAAACCAAAAGCTCCAAACAAGAAGTCTTCTAATGAGGAAAAGCAACAATACGAAACAGAAATAGAAAAACAACAAGAAGCTTATAAATTAGAGTTAGATAATTACAAAGCTGATATATATAAAAAGATTGAAACACTAACATCCCATGCACAAAAAGAAGTTGGAAATCATATCCTATTAAAGTTGCCAAACAAATACGTTGCCCGTGATGCAGGCTTTGGCACTCTATATTGTTTATTTGATGACCGATATATAAGCCCCCGAGATGAGATAAAAAGGCATTTAAATAGACTTCAATTCGGTCAACTATGTAAAATACTAAAGCTATTCAAAAGCTCAGCCGAAAACAAAAAATCTTTGAACAAGTTGATTTTACTATTAAAGGAACAAGGCTTTATTATTAGGACTCGAAATGATAAGAAGTCTATATACGATAAGTTGAATAACTTATTAAACCCCAATAAAGCAGCATATGAAGTTATGATGGATGCTATGAACGATAAAATCATATCCATCTCTGAGCCTCATCAGGCATACCTTCAAAGGAAAAATAGCGAAATAATTAGAATTTCAAAAGAGAAAAATCTACAAGCTTTTAAAGCACTGATAGAAAATGGACATAATACTAAGCTTAAGATGCAAAAAAACATTTCAAAATTCGAAGAATTTAATATATCAAAAGAAATTATTGAAGATGAGTTTGATGAACGCATCAGAGATATAAAAATTGAAAAGTTCTATACAAAACTCTTTAGCAAAGATTTGATATTTGACGAAATTTTGTCATTTTTCAAGTATGAAGAAGATGATAGTGACTTCATGACCATGCATAAAACTAAAGGCACTGGAATTGAGAATGTTATTGTTGTACTAGATGAATTTAACTGGAATATATATGATTTCTCTAGCTGCTTTGAAGAGAAAAATGAAAACCCTTCCAGACAAGCCCTGTCGCGAAAGCTCTTATATGTAGCATGTTCAAGAGCTAAGAAAACACTCATTTGCGTTCGATTGGCGAATGAACATGAGGTTGACAATCTAAAATTATATTTCGAAAACTGGGAGGAAATTAAATTATAGTAAGCTGCTGAGCAAAAAAGCTCATAGCTGAATTTTCCTTTTGTTATTAAGACGTACTAACAACTTAGTTAGCACGTCTTAAATTTTAGTTATAACCTTTAGATTCACACCTAGAAAACACAATATTATTTCTATTTTTTTGAATATTCTCAATACGTTTAGCTCGCTTACACTCCCATTTACTTATTGGATATTCTTTGTCCCAAGCGTTCATTAGTTGCCTTTGTTGCTTACTCATTCTGTAACGAGGATATACCTGCTCCATATATAAATAAGTTCTTGCAATTCTTCCCCTAGAACCAATAGTTGGTTCAACTTTTCTATCCTGAACTTTTACATTGCAACTACCAAAACTCGAAGGTGAAGATGGCAACATAGCAAAGTTATAATTTGACCTAGTGGCATTTATTGCGCCTATTGCTGGATACAAATTAAACATGTCAGATTGCATCAATCGGTATTCATGGTTAACTTTCTCAGCACATTTACGGCCTTTAAAGCTTTTACCTTTGTTATTCACACAACTAGGGTGTCCATTACGCCACTCAGCAAAAGTTCTCCCAAAGTTCTCAGCAGGAACCACATGCTCCCATTCAACTCTTCTGGCACGCTTAATATGCTTTTCACTTCTGAAACCATTAGGAAGGTCGATATTTTTCTTACTGTCAAACTTGGCATCACAATAGAGCGTTACTCTATGATCATAATAAACCTTTCGTTCGAGTGTTTTTTTTGCCTTATTAAAGGACTTTACTCTTGTATTACCCTCGCTAAATTGGGCAAATGAAGATAAAGGCAACAATGCTGTAATAACTAAAAAAAATTTACTGATATTCATAAGGTTAATATAAGATTGTTTGCTTGATTTTGCCCTAACTATCATAGTCTTTGTAGTAGTAATCAGGAAAATCAGATTAAAGATGATTTACAAAAATGGAAACTGCTCATTACCTAATCAAAAATATCTTTAATCAGCTATCCATTTCAATTTCCCCTCTTAAAAGAAAAATATCGTAGCAGATTAAGCCAATACCAATCGACTGCTTAATGAAGAATGAAAGCTAACACTTTTCGCTATTTATAACTACATGAAACTCTTACCAATTCAATAAAATACTTAGCAATTCCTTCTCTAAATGTTCGTCCCCCACTAGTGGAATTCTTGTAAATACGGCCTCGTAAATCAAGCTTCATTGCAGAGCAATACTGCCAATGTGTTGCATCACGAGAATAGTCAAGCTCTCCTAATAAATGACCACACTTTTCTAGGTCTTTTAATGTATGTTGATTAACGATCAAATAATGTATGACAAGACCTAACGCTTGCCAGATTTGTGTTGAATAGTGAAACCCGTCTCGATTGTATTTGAGTTGACTCTCGCAAGATGATAGCCAAGCAGAAAAGAATGCAATGATAGGCGGTTTAATTTTTTCAAGACGATTAGTATCTATTAAACTTCCATCAGAAAGTTGATCCATAGTTTTAGTCGACATTCGAAGTCTACAGCCCCCTATGGCAGCAATTACCATCTGTAGCATAGTCGATTCTGTAGTAATGAACGGATCACTTTTTGTTACCCTCGTAGCTTTAGATGACATCCCTCCAATTTTATCTAGCCTAAGCTCCTTATCAAGCTGATAGACAAAATCTCTAATTAGGAAGTCACTAGTTAACCGACTAAGGCTCACAGAGTGTAGCTGTATTTCTCTTTGATTGAATATTTTACCCAGCCTTAAAATATCACCTTGTTCTAAATCATTTAGTTCGTTAAAAATAATCGTTATATGAAGATATTGACAGGCAAGCATTTGCCTCACTCGTCCTTCATTTTGTTGAGAGTTAACAATAAAATTTGGATAATTTAGCTCATAACCTAACAGGTTCATGATTGCGCAGTACGTTAATATACCATCGACTAAAAAAGCTTTTTCTGGGTTGTAACTTACTGAATGCAAACCCCCTTTTCTCTTTGTAGATAAATTATTATCACTAACAGCAATAGTAAGAGATAAAGGAGGAGTTAACTGTTCCGTACATAGTGCATGAATAATTTCTTGCTCTAATTTTCTAACTCTCTTTTGATTAGTTGTATTTTGCAATTCCGAAAAAACTAGATCAAGTTCTTCGGTTAGATCTCCAAATGAAGAAAAATAATTTTGAATTTCCGTCGCAGGAATTAAACACATCAGAGAGCTGCCTATTCCGTAGTTTTGCTCTGCGGATAGTCCCAAAACTTGAACATCTGAACTAAGCAATTGTTTTTCCAAAGTTAACAATTAGATTTTATAAAGATTATAAATAAAATATTATTTTTTTCTTGAGTGGGGCGGCGCCCCGATCAATAATGATACAGAGTTAGGAAATGTTTAGTTAGAGGTTTTAAATGAAAAATATGAAATCTATTTCGTTTGAAGAAGAACTTGTAAGTGGATTAGTTCAGAAGTACCAACCATTACCAAAATCTTATCTAGGTAGCTCTAGGGAGCTAATAGATAACGCTTTAGAGCATCTTTCTAGGGGGCAAATGATTGATATATTTAAAGACAAATCGGATCAGTATCCGTGCTTAAAACGAATCAAAACATCAATTAGTTATGATGTAGTGTACATAAACCCATCAGTAGCAAGAGACATCTTACGATTTTCAAGTCGAGGTGCTATTAATCCAAATAATAAAAATAGGCGCGTAAACAAGGCAGAGGTCAAGCGCTATACCGCAGCAATGGTTGATGAAAAATGGTGCTTAACAGGGGAGCCTATTGTGTTCAGTGACGATGGCGAATTATTGAATGGCCATACTCGAATGGAGGCTGCTGCGAACTCTTCGAAAGGTTTTATTACTGTAATCATTTATGGTGTGACTGACGATTTATCTTTCGCTCATATCGATGTTGGCAAAACCCGATCAAGAGCACAAGTCCTTGAAATGGCAGGTGTTACTGTGGATGCAAACATTCTATCAAAAGTTGCAATGCTAGCAAAATCATTCGAACAAACGAAAAATCGTTATGCTTTCCGCGGTACGCAAGGGACAGCCTTCCAGCAAGCTGAAATTTTACAGTATGTAGAAGCGCGCGAGGAGTTAGCGTTATCAGTCAGCTTTGTATCTCAACTGGCCAAAAGGCATAAACGTGAAATCCAGGCCGCGATTCATATTTATGCATTCGCGCACTATTTGATTAATTCTGAAACACAAAACTACAAAGGTGAACTAGTTATCACACCCGAGGATTATTTGTCCCGTGTGATATCAGGAATAGGAATAAAGAGTGAGGAAGATATAGAGTATCAGGTTAGAAATTACTTACAAACACAAGTTGGGGAATCTAGCTCTTACGCACTACTCTGTCGATTAAGCAGCATTTTTAAAGGCTGGAATCGTTATCATCGCATTGATGTTATTGGTAATAAACTCTCTGTACGACGTGTAGCAAGATACACTAAAGATGGAGATGGTAACCGTATACCAGCTAAAAGTGCTGGTAATATCAATGAAGCTTTTACTTATCCATTTGCTAAAAAAGGTTCCACACCGATTAAAATACGTAAGCAATCCAATTTGCAATATATTTAAATACTAAGGCTGGTAGAGAAAATTGACGCTCTCCACTTATAGTGAATTAAGAATACCAAACGAATAAAGGAGGCTAGAAGTCTCTGAATGTAATTCAGATCGCGGCTGCTATATAGATAAAACATTCCTTAGGAAAGACCAAAACGTACACACCTATTTTGTCTTACGGGAGCAAAACTAAGTAATTAGGTTTCGCTCCCCTTCGATAAAGACATCAACTGACAGGCCTACACATAATAGGCTCTCCCTTAACGTAGACAGTTTTTGATTCCTGTGTGATAAGCCAACCATGCCTGAAGGTAGAACTAGATAGCTTTCCCAGCATTAGGAATACATGCACTAAACAAAAAAACATGGAAATAAAAATAGGATATTAGGTATAATTTTAGTTCTTTAGCAAAAAAAATGCTAAAGAACATTCTGGGTTACTTTATAACCAAAAAATCCTATTGATTCAGTATTTTTTATCAACACAGCCGTAGCTTAGCAAAATTTAAGGGCTATTTAGTGCCAGCCATTGGTGAGGTTAACGGCGATCGCAGTAACTTTCGATTTAGCCAGTGGAACGCCAAGCCGACACAATACGGTCAATGCCAAGTGAGTGTCGACTTTAAAGGCCGAAAAGTTCAGCCACCCGCCCACACTCGTGGTCAAATTGCGCGAACTTATCTATATATGCAGAAAACTTACTCATTGAAAATATCCAAGAGCCAATTAAAGTTATTTAAAGCATGGGATAAAACCTATCCAGTTGATACTATTGAGTGTCGACGCGATACAGAGATTGCCAAAGTTCAAGGCAATCACAATGAGTTTGTACAAGCTCAATGTCAGCGTTTAAAAGACTCGCAAACATACGCAGAATAAGGCTAGTAAAACCATGAGAGTGCCAAGAATTTATCAAGAATCATCGCTAGTCATCGGCCAGGCAGTTGCTTTAGATGATGAAGCTGCAGGTCACGTTGGCCGCGTCCTAAGAATGTCTGTTGGCGAGCAAGTTAGCCTTTTTAATGGCGATGGTAATGACTACCTAGCCGAAATTATCAGCGCCAGTAAGAAAAACGTCGAAGTAAAAGTACTGTCATGCGAAGCTAATAACAGTGAGTCGCCGCTGCACTTACATTTAGGTCAGGTCATTTCACGCGGCGATAGAATGGACTTTACCATTCAAAAGTCTGTTGAGCTTGGCGTTAACACGATTACACCGCTGTTTTCAGAGCGCTGCGGCGTAAAACTTAGCGGTGAACGTTTAGATAAAAAAATTCAGCAGTGGCAAAAGATTGTTGTCAGTGCTTGTGAGCAGTCAGGCCGCAGTGTTGTACCCGTTATTCGCCCGGCTATGCAGCTTAGCGATTGGTGCGCTGAGCCATCAGATGCCGTCAAACTCAATCTACACCCGCGCGCCTCACATGGCGTTAATGGCCTCTCTTTGCCTAACAACAGAGTCAGGCTCGTTATCGGTCCAGAAGGTGGCTTGTCCGCTCCTGAAATCGCGATGACCGAAGAACATCAGTTTACCGATGTGTTGCTTGGCCCACGGGTGCTACGAACAGAAACTGCAGCCCTCACTACAATCAGTGCGTTACAGCTAAAATTCGGTGATATTGGTTAATTCCAACAGGCTTAGCTAGGTGTAGCGCCTAAAGCTGAAGCCTATATGGCATACCATTCAGTAGAGAAGTTTATCAGTTAAACGCTAGAAAACGGGCAGCTTTGCCCCCACGTTTATCGTTGTAACGAATATAAGAGAAGGAAAAAGCTCCATGATTAAACTCGGCATCGTGATGGATCCCATCAGCGAGATCAACATTAAGAAAGACTCTAGCTTTGCCATGTTAATGGCGGCGCAATCTCGTGGTTATCAGCTTTTCTACATGGAGATGAAAGATCTTGCCATGGTAAACGGCCAAGCAATGGCAACCATGAGCGCCTTGACCGTAAAAAATGATCCCCAGCAGTGGTACCAGCTTGAAGATGCTATCGATACACCGCTTGCCGATCTAGACGTGATATTAATGCGCAAAGATCCACCATTCGATACTGAATTCGTTTACTCGACTTATATGCTTGAGCGCGCCGAAGAGCAAGGTGTGCTGATCGTTAACAAACCACAAAGTCTGCGTGATGCAAACGAAAAGCTATTTACGGCCTGGTTCTCTGAGTTCACTCCAGAAACCATTGTGACCCGCTCAGAGCAGCGTATCCGCGCTTTTCATCAAGCAAAGGGCGACATCATTCTTAAGCCTCTTGACGGTATGGGCGGTAGCTCTATTTTTAGAGTAAAAAAAGATGATCCAAACCTGGGCGTTATCATCGAAACCTTAACCAGCGAAGGTCAACAGTACGCTATGGCACAGGCCTTTATTCCTGATATTTCTGCTGGCGATAAACGCATCTTAGTGGTTGATGGTGAGCCTGTTCCTTATTCATTAGCGCGTATTCCGCAAAAGGGCGAAACCCGCGGTAACCTAGCAGCAGGTGGCCGAGGAGTGGCACAACCCTTATCGGAATCAGATTGGCATATCGCCCGCACTATTGGCCCAGAGCTAAAGAAGCGGGGTCTTATCTTTGTCGGTCTCGATGTCATTGGTGACAAGCTTACCGAAATTAACGTTACCAGCCCGACCTGTATTAAAGAGATCGAAGCGGCATTTGATGTCGATATCACAGGCATGTTGATGGACGCAATCGAAGCACGCATTAATAAGTCAGCTTAGCCAAAGGATCCGGCATGAACTTAACAAAAACACTCACTTGGGCCATTAGTGCCCTCGTGTTGTTGCCTCTATACACATCGGCTAATGTCGATATCCATAAAACACCATCACGACCAAAAAATATGATTATTATGGTCGGTGATGGCATGGGACCGGCGTACACCAGTGCCTATCGCTACTACCAAGATAATCCTGACACCGAAGAGATAGAGCAAACCGTTTTTGATCGATTACTTGTCGGCATGGCATCCACCTACCCAGCAAGACAAAGTGGCTACGTTACCGATTCAGCCGCATCAGCGACAGCGCTTGCCACTGGCGTTAAGAGCTATAACGGTGCGATTTCCGTCGATGTGAATAAACACCCGCTAACCACTATCATGCAGATGGCTAAAAAGCGGGGTATGGCAACGGGTGTCGCAGTGACCTCTCAAGTCAATCATGCCACCCCAGCAGCATTTTTAGCTCACAATGAAAGCCGCCGTAACTATGATGAAATCGCCAAGAGCTATTTAACCTCTGAGGCTGATGTCATTTTAGGCGGTGGGCAAAAGTATTTCCCTGCGCCTTTACTCGACCAGTTTAAAGCTAAAGGCTATCAGCATATTGATACGCTCAGTCAACTCGACACGCTGACGCAAGGCAAAGCCTTAGGCTTATTTGCTGAAGTGCAACTGCCATGGGTTATCGATCAGCAAGATTCAACTCAGTTAAGTCTGCTGACCCAAAAAGCCTTAGATCTGCTATCGCAAAATGAAAAAGGGTTTGTGCTACTCGTTGAAGGCAGCCTGATTGACTGGGCGGGGCATAACAATGATATCGCTACCGCTATGGGTGAGATGCACGGTTTTGCTAACGCCATCGAAGTGGTTGAGCAGTTTGTCCGCGCGAACCCTAACACCTTGATGGTCGTCACAGCGGATCACAACACTGGTGGGCTGTCTATCGGTGCCAATGGCGAATATGCTTGGGATACTGGCTTGCTTCAGGGCGTGCAAGCAAGTCCCGCTACTATCGCCGAGCAAGCTATCGCTCTGGATGATTGGCAAACATGGGTTCAGCAAAAACTAGGTTTTGAAGTCACACAAGACGAACTGCAGCAGCTGAGTAATGCGCGTATGCAAGGAAAAGCCGCACTGGAAACCAGCTTAAAACAGCTTATCGACACTCGCAGCTTTACCGGCTGGACCACGAGCGGACACACAGGTGGTGATGTGCAAGTGTTTGCCGCAGGGCCCGCGGCCGATCTGTTTAAAGGTAATCAAGATAATACCGATATTGCCGAAAAGATGATGAGCTTACTGCCAAAGATTAAATAGCCTCAAGGCTCAACAGCAAAGCCACCAGTATAAAGGCCGCTATGACAAGTTTAGCGGCCTTTTTTATGCTCTGCTCAGCCCACTCAACAGCCACTATCCCCCCACACTCAACACCCATTAAGAGCATCTAATTCGCATTCGAAAGCGGTTGGGGTATAATTGCCAGCAATTACACCTGACCTTGAATACTCATGCTTACCAATGCTTCGCAAGTCCTTCTCAGAAACTGTGATCTAGTCAAAGACCAATCTGTATTGGTGATCAACTATGAAGGCGATCATCTAGCCAAAGAACTATTAAATACAGCCAGCAGCGTATGCGGATTAGCATTAGATTATCATCACCACTTGATTATGCAGCCTTATGCAACGGCAGATCTAACCCTGCATTTTGGCCATCAACTGCCTAATGATGATCATTTCGATACGGTTATCGTGTACTTCCCAAAAGCCAAAGCGTTAGCACCATATCTATTTAATCTGGCGGCAAAACACCTTAAACCTCAAGGGCAACTTATCGTTGTCGGAGAAAATAAAGGTGGCATTAAGTCACTGCCAAAACAGTTACCAGGCTACTTTGATAAGCCATTTAAAGCCGACAACGCACGTCACTGCATCTTATTTTTAAGTGAGCTCAATGGCCAAGCTCCCGAAATTAAGCTCAAAGATTGGCAGAGCCAATATCAGCTAGACACCCCTCAAGGGCAGATTACTATTTGTAATCTAGTGGGCGTCTTTAGCGAGAAAAAACTCGATGAAGGCACGCAGCTTTTGTTGGAAAATCTACCTAAGATGCGTGGCAAGGTACTCGATTTTGGCTGCGGTGCGGGCGTGATTGCAGCAGCATTACTCAAGGTTCAGCCAGAGCTTACACTAGAGTGTGTTGATATCAATGCGATGGCACTCGCTTCTTGCGAACTTACCCTACAAGCCAATGGTTTTAAGGCTAATGTTTTCGCATCTGACGGACTCGCACAAACGGCTAGCCACTATGACGGCATTATCTCCAACCCGCCGTTTCATGATGGTTTAGCGAGTACCACCAGCATTGTCACCAACTTTGTTAAAGACAGCACAAAAAAACTAAAGTCTGGCGGATTATTCCATATTGTGGCTAATCGCCATCTGCCATATTCAGATATCATTGCGGAAATCTTCGGTTCAGTGAACGTTAACGCTGAAAATAACAAATACAAGATTTACTCCAACATCAAACCATAAATCAGCATCAATCCCCCTCAGAGCCTAGTGCAGTAACCGATCACTCACTAGGCTTGTAATATCTGCTTAATTATTTGATTCACAATATTTGTCTGTGGCGCTTTTTAACCAGCTTGTAATATGTTACTACTCCCATAGCAATCTCTGAAAAAAATAATAACGATGGGGATTTTTATGCTACACCCAGAACTCATTGAGTTAAGCCAAGACAAGCACAAAGCCGAATTAAAAATCGTCCCGAATAACCATGGGCCGATTACAGAAAATGATCTGCTGCAATTATTAGCGTTGCCAGACTTTTCTTACCTATGTCCATTACAGGCACAAATCACCCAAGCCGTCATAAAAGTCAATCAGCTACACCACCAAGAGGGCGGTGACGTTGAGCAGTTTTTCGAGATTGCCGATAGACGTGATGCAACGATAAGCTTTGACGTCTCTGACGACAAAATGCACGCCAGCATGACATTGACCGCAGCCTACGGCGGCAAAAACCTTGATATCAGAGATATACTCCAAAACCTCAAGCTACAACGAATTAGTATGGGCCTAAGCAAGCCCAAAATCGATGCATTATTAACTGAGTTTGCACACCTCTCTCCAGGCTCCACATGCACAAGCGTCATTGCCAATGGTCGAGCGGCAGTGAATGGTATTCGCGCTAGTTTAGAGCGAAAAGTCTCCCTTGCCAGAGAGCGACTACTGCAACCACAAGAGAATAGTGATGGCAGCGTAGATATGCGTAATCTTGGCGCGGTTATTATGGTCAAACCCGGTAGCTTGCTGATTGAAAAGACCCCCGCAACTCAAGGTACTAATGGCTATAACGTATATGGTGAAAAGCTCATTGCTAAACCAGGAAAAGATTTTAAGCTCACTCCTGGTCAAGGTACAGAATTGAGCAAGCAAAACCCCAATCAACTTATTGCCAGTGTTGCAGGACAGCCGGTGG
Source organism: Shewanella sp. 0m-8 (assembly GCF_052977265.1). Taxonomy (NCBI): domain Bacteria; kingdom Pseudomonadati; phylum Pseudomonadota; class Gammaproteobacteria; order Alteromonadales; family Shewanellaceae; genus Shewanella; species Shewanella sp. 0m-8. Next base: position 152,583 of record NZ_JBRIMB010000006.1, read on the forward strand.
AAACCAAGTCGGGAATGCAGGTCGATGACGTATTACAAATAAAGAACGTCGATGTAAGCTATGGCCATGTGGACTTTAAAGGCAGTGTGCTGATCACAGGCGATGTCGGTGAAGGCATGGTGGTCAAGAGCAGTGGCGACATAACCGTTATGGGCTTTGTAGACTCTGCCAGCTTACATGCTGAAGGCGATATCACGGTGAGTAAAGGCGTGATTGGTCGCCAATTAAAAGACTTAAGTTTGTCGACCACCTTAATAGCCAAAGGCCAAATTAGTGCCCAATTTGTACAATACTCTCAGCTTGAAGCTCAGGGCAATATCCTCATCACCAAACAACTTTTACACAGTCATACTCGCACTCAACAGCAACTGATCGTTAGTGATGCAAATGCTCGTCGCGGCGATCTTGTTGGCGGCAAAGCCGAGGCGAATAAAGGCATCAAGGCGGTAGCGCTGGGCGCGACGGCAGATACAAAAACTGAAGTCTATTGCGCCATGGCGTTAACGGATTTAAAGCAGCAACTCAAACAATTAGATAAAAGCATTAAATCCATGGTGGTCGCTGCACTGAATATTGAGGCGCAACTCAGAAAACTGCCGCCAAAAGTAGAGTGGCAAGATGACGCCATGATGGTTGAGCAAGTGACAGTGATGCTAGATGAACAGCGCCGAATAATAGTGGTTAGAGCACAGGAAGAACTCGAGTATGACAGCCTAAACCTTGAAGTTGAAAACTATTACAAGCATTATCGCATCGATGTGCTTAAACATATCTTTTCCAATGTAGAGCTACATATCGGTAACGCCTTTCAACGGACTCAAAGAGAACATGGGCCTTGCAATATAAGCAACAAAAACCAGGAAATAAGCTTCGATTACAGTCATTAGCGGTTAATTATTACCTACTCAGGAAAGTTCGAGCGCTTTCGACTTTCCTTAAGCTACAAATCCACGGCATAATTATGTCACTTTTCTCCTTTGAGACATGACGTGGAATTATTGAAAATCGACTGCCTTGGAAAACCGCTACGCCTAGAAGGCTCACTTGCGGGATGGCAGCAACTGTTTTGGGGAGACACTCTAGTCTCTGTTATTCAAGCCAGCTCAGATAATGAAGGACTAAAGAGCCATAATTTTGAATTGTCGATTCAAGATCCAGCCCTTGTCCCCGCCATTGATGGCGAGCCGATACCATTGCAGACAATCAAAATCACCTTAGAGACAGACTTACAATGGCAACCCTTTGTCATTGATTATCGCTTGCTCAAAGATGATGAAGTCATGACCACAGGTCAGCGCACCACCAAAGACATTGAACGCCAAACTCCCACGACACCGATCCCTGAAAAGCGACAATTCAGTGTCGTTGGTCTCGCTTCGCTGGGCTTTAAGCTACTCAAGAGTGCCAAGGTGATTAAGGTGCTATTGGCAGGTGCCAGTGTCGCGGCTTACTCTTGGTTATTTTCATTCCAATTTGCTTTAGCCCTTATCGCCTGTTTAGTCTTTCACGAGTATGGCCATATCAGGGCGATGAAATACTTTGGTATGAAAACCAAAGGTATCTACTTAATTCCCTTTATGGGCGGCTTAGCTTTAAGTGATGAGAAAATTAATACCCGCTGGCAAGATGTAGTGATCTCTATCATGGGTCCAACCTTTGGCCTATTTATGTCGCTAGCCTCTCTCGTCGCCTACTGGGTAACTGGCAATATCTTCTTTGCTGGTTTAGCCACATTTAATGCCTTGTTAAACCTATTTAACCTACTGCCGATTTTGCCGCTTGATGGCGGTCATATCCTGAAAAGCATTAGCTTTTCAATGAACAGCAAAATGGGATTAGTGGCCTGTATTCTTGGCGCTGCGGTTGGTGTGTATATCAGCTATTCATTAGGCCTAGCATTACTGGGTTTTCTATTGCTTATCGGTAGTGCTGAAATTGTGTTTGAATGGAAAACCCGTCATCAGAGTCATTTACTACCATTAGATAGATATGGCCAGATCTTTTCAACGGTTTGGTACCTAGCAACCGTAGGCGCCTTGATTGGTATTATCTGGTACTTTGCTGGTAGTGGTGATGAAATGCTAGCGCTACCACTTGAGATCTTAAAGAGTTAGCGATCTTAAAAAGCTAGAACCAGGTAATTTATTGATTAGAAAGCCGACTTCATGTCGGTTTTTTTATGCTAATGCCTACAACTGCTCTAAAGTGTGGTTGGTTTGGAATATTAAGATCCCGAGTGACCAATATGAATATTGCATCAATTTAGGAGTAATACCAATCTAAGTAAAAATATGATCTAATTGCATTCATCGTATTCTCTTCATTTGTGGTTATGGATAACTTTAAAA